>JALZMX010000233.1 GCA_030857985.1 Actinomycetota bacterium
CCCGAGAACCGGCCACAAGCTCGCGATCCGTCGACCTACTGCCTCGACAACGCTCGCCTCGATCGCCACACCATCAGGATATCTGCCAGACCGCCAAAACCATTACTTATTTCTTGGCGTGTCCTTACCTGAACCAGCCCTTGCCTCCGCGCGTATCGGGCTCGACTGGACGGACCGGGAAGCTCACGTCCCGCAGAACGTGCGATAGGTGCCGAAGCCGGCAGGGGCGGGCTGGGTGTAGCGCTCGAGCCCGGGACGCTCGTCGTACGGGCTCCCCAGTGCGTAAAGGACTCGCTCGAGCGGGTCCAGGTCCCCGGCGGTCGCGGCCTCGAGAGCCTCCTCCACGAGGTGGTTTCGGGGGATGTACGCGGGGTTCACCCGGGCCATTGCGTCCGCGTCCGGATGCAGGGCTCGCCAGCGTGCCGACCAGCTGTCGAACGCCGCCAGGTCGGCAAACAGGTTTCGGGCCGGTTCGACGTCGCCCCCCGCGGCCGCACCGAGTTTGCGGAAGAAAGACGTGAAGTCCACGTGGTTCTCCTGCAGCCGAAGGACCAGCTCGTCGACCAGCGGCGTGGTCACCGTGTTGTCGAGGCCGGCCGGCAAACCGAGCTTGGTCTGCATTCCGGCCGAGTAGGCGGCGTCGTACTGCCTGCGGAAGGCGCGCAGCGAGTCCACCGCGAAGGCCACCGCTCGCTCCTGGTCCTCGTGGAACAGGGGCAGGAGAGCTTCGGCGAGACGGGCGAGGTTCCACTCCGCGACGAGCGGCTGGTTGCCGTACGCGTACCGCCCGTGCTGGTCGATGGAGCTGTAGACGGTGGCCGGGTCGTAGGCCTCCATGAACGCGCACGGCCCGTAGTCAATGGTCTCGCCGGAGATCGTCATGTTGTCGGTGTTCATGACCCCGTGGACGAAACCGACGAGCATCCACGACGCCACGAGCGACGCCTGCGCTGCAACGACTGACTCGAACAGGGAGAGGTACGGGTTGTCTGCCTCAGCGGCGGCGGCGTAGTGACGGCTGATCGCGTGGTCGGCGAGGCGGCGCAGGACGGTGACGTCTCCCATCGCCTGGGCGTACTGGAAGCTGCCCACGCGCAGGTGACTGGCCGCGACCCGTGTCAGAACGGCCCCGGGCAGGGTCGTCTCGCGCCGCACCGAGCGTCCCGTCGCGACGACGGCGAGGGATCGGGTCGTCGGGATGCCGAGCGCGTGCATCGCCTCGCTGACGACGTACTCCCGCAGCATGGGGCCGACCGCGGCGAGGCCGTCCCCACCGCGTGCGAACGGCGTGCGCCCCGACCCCTTCAGGTGCAGGTCGCGCAGGTGCCCGTCAGCGTCGACCAACTCTCCGAGCAGGAGTGCCCGCCCGTCCCCCAGCCGGGGGACGAAGCCGCCGAACTGGTGCCCGGCGTAGGCCTGCGCCACTGGACTCGATCCGGGAGGCACAAAGTTACCCGCGAGCAGCCGCAGGCCGTCGGGACCGCGCAGCGAGTCGGGGTCTAGGCTCAGATCGTCGGCCAGCGGCTCATTGACCACGAGCAGGCGCGGGGCCGGAGCCAGCTCTGCCTGCCAGGCGAGGGCCATCTCCGGGAGTTCGCGAGCGAAGCGGCTGTCCAGGGACATGCTCGGTGCTGGTGCGACGCTCACCTCGTCAGAATACGTGGCACATCAGGCCGGACCGACGCGAGGCCGTCGCTCCACTCCCATCCCCGGGCGAGGTCGCGCACCCAGGCCGCCGGCGACGACCTACGCCAGGTCTCAGCGCAGGAATGGGCCCCCTCCGGCGAGGTCCCTGGCAAACGGCCGGACCCATCTCGAGGATCTTCCACGCCCTGCCCCGGATGGCAGCCACATCGTTCTGGACAGATGTACCCCCCGGGGGGGTATCCCTGCGCACCAACAGAGGGAGAACTCCATAGACACAGCAGACCGTCGTTCTGTCCTGCTTCGACATTCACCGAGCCCTGGGCCACGGCGGTGAAGAACTCGTCGAGACGCTGGTCGGCAAGGCCGACGACCGGGTCGTCGAGGGACACCGCGAGCGCTGGGCCCCGCTGCGGGAGCGCTGCCTGCCCTTCCACGACGTCGCGGAGCTGATCCGGGCAACTGCCGACCGTGGCGTGCAGGTCGTCTACTGCACCAGTGGCAACGACCAGGACGTCGAGGACTTCCGGCGCAAGATCGGCTGTGACGACGTCGTCGCGGCTGTCGTCAACGCGAGCGACGTGGAGCACGCGAAGCCGGCGCCGGACATCGTGCGCGCCGCCCTGGAGGCGGTGGATGTCGCACTGCAGGACGCGGTGATGGTCGGCGACACGGTGTACGACGTGCGTTCTGCTGCGGCGGCGGGGGTCGTCTGCATCGGGCTGCTGTGCGGCGGGGTCGGTGAGCGCGAGCTGCAGGAGGCCGGGGCGGTCGCCGTCTACGGGAACCCGTCGGAGCTGCTGCAAGATCTCGACGCCTCACCGGTCGGGCGGCTGCTGGACTGAATCTCACCGCTGCCGCCCCGTGGGTCAGACCGGACTGCTCAGCCCCATCGGCCCGTAGACCTCGCGATCCTCCTCGAGCAGGGTCACCTGCAAGACACCGCCGGCGAGCACG
>JALZMX010000234.1 GCA_030857985.1 Actinomycetota bacterium
CGCTGATCGTGGACGTCGAGGTCGGCGACGACGGCCTGGCGCGAGAGGTGCGTTGGCAGTGGAACAACGAACTGCCCGGGCGAATAGCCGAGACCCCGCAACTGCCCAACAAGCTCGACTGGGGTCCTGAGAACTCCGGGGAGCAGGGCTGGGAGCCCAGGATCCCACTGACCGCCGCAGGGCAACGACTTCTGGGCGACAACGCGTCACTCGGACTACGGGTAAGTCAATGGGACTAGGCAGCGCGGCCAGTGATTGCTGCTGACAGCACGATGCCCCAGGATTACGACGCGCAGCGTCGCGATCTGTTGTGGGGGGTCACATGAGCGCGTGGGACAGTCTGCCGGCACCTCTGCGGTCAGGCGGTGCCGTCGAAGGCTTGCGCCCCCTGCTCTCCAACGTCGATGTCGACGCCCCGGTCGACGGCCCGCTGCCCGGAGAGGCCGGCGTCTGGCGGCGGTGGACTGGCCGCCTCGCCGGAGCCGTCGGCGCCCTCTCCTTCGACCCGGCGACGGGCACCTTCGGCAGCTTGCCCCCCGGCACGTCGACGCCGGTCGAATTGCCCGACCCCACGATCGACGTCGAGCTGGCCGTCCTGCTTGACGGCGGTGGCGGCCTGACCGAGACGGTGCGCGCCCGCGCCACGACACCGCGCGCG
The DNA here is from genome assembly GCA_030857985.1 of Actinomycetota bacterium. GTDB lineage: Bacteria > Actinomycetota > Actinomycetes > Propionibacteriales > Nocardioidaceae > JALZMX01. The sequence goes on from JALZMX010000234.1 coordinate 659, forward strand.
GCTGTGAAGTTGCCGTTCCTGCGCGGCGCAAAGCTCGACACCAGGGTCGGTGACACTCAGGGAATGCTCGTCGCCGACCTCGACCATCCCGACGTCCGGGTCTGGCTGCCGCGGATCACGCTGGAGGTGCGGCATGCCCCGGGGGCAGGACTGGCCCCCCGGCTCGTCGGCTCGAGTACCACCGGAGCGCCGGTCGACCAGGTCCTCGACTTCGTGCGAATGGAGCCGGCGTACGCGCTGATCGGCCCCGGCGACGTCGTCGGCTTCGCCTTTCGCACTGCCGTGCTCGATCTGTCGGGAACCGCTGGGCCGGCTGGTGTCCCCGCCCAGGCGCGCGCTATGCCCGTCGACTGGCAGGGCTTCTATCTTCCTGAGGCGCGGCTCTTCCTAGCGCCGCAGGGGATGGACGGGCTCGCGGTCAGCGCCGGGGTGGAGAACCTCTGGGTCGGTCTCGGCGTCCATGCCGGGGTGACCGGGACGCTCGAGGCGGAGGTCGTCAACCGGGGCGCGACGCCCACACTTCGGCTGCGCTTCCAGGACGCCTCCGGCCGGTGGTACGGCGTACCCGGCACCGCGAGCCCGACCACGGTGTCGGTTCCGGAGAGCACGACTGTCTACGTCGACGCAGGCGGAAGCCTCGCGCCGTACAGCTACTCGGTGACCGTCGAAGGCACCGCGCGCGCCGCCGACCGCGCCGCCGTCGTGGCGCCGGCCACGGGCCACGCGGTGATCGAGGTTCGGGCAACCGATGCGGCCGGTCGGTCCGCGAGCCGTACGGTCCACGTGCAGCGGGCATCCCCGGTGGCCGGCCTGTCGGTGCCGGGCACCCAGCCGGCGACCGTGCGCACGACCAGTGCAGGGGGGACCCGGGTCGTGATCGACCGGCAGGCGGGAACCGGCGTTGTGCTGCGCCTCGAGCCGGCCGGCGGGAGCGTGTCTTGGTCGTGGCCCGGCGGCCCCGCCGGTGGGATCACCGGTGACACCGCGACCGTGCAGGTTACCGCCGGAGCCACAGCGACGGTCACCGCCTCACGTACCTACCCGCCCGCGGTCGCCACGGACGTCGACTGTTTCTTCCGCTTCGCGCGCCCGCTGGCCGCCGAGGTCGCCACCCCCGACCGGCTGGCCGCATTCGCCGCGAACCGCGACAACGTCTCGACCCGCCCCGCCGTGGACCGCAGGGGCACCGCCTGGGAGGCGGGGGCGCAGCCCTTCCTCGACTCCCGCGCACGCATCGACGCCTTTCCCACCGCCACCACTTTCAGCGTAGAGGGCTACGCCTCCTTCGACGGCGACCTCGGCGACGACGAGCTGAACCGCAGGCTGTCGCAGGACCGGGCCCGGGTCGTGGCGCAGATCCTCGGCTCCTGGCGAGGTCCGGGCGCCGCCACCGTCGTCGGCCCGCCGTTCCACGGCGACGACGTCTCGCAGACCGACCGGTCGATTCCGGACCGCACATTCTGGCGCGCGACCATCCACGCCACCCCGGGGACTGCGGGGACGGAGACGGCGACCGCGCAGGTATCGCGACCGGCCGCGCCGCCGCCGGCAACCGACCTCGACGTCCCGCCCCAGCGGGCTGCGGTCCCCGACTGCTTCCACAGCATCGGCATGGAGGTCGAGATTGTGCGGGGGACCTTCGTCCGCGCAGAGCTGTACGGCGAATTCGACGTGCGCACCGCCGCGGAGCAGCGCCTGGCGCGCAATTCGCTCGGCCCGCTGCCGCCGCGCACCAACCCGTCGGACGGCATCTGCCGGTTCCGCCTGCGGCTAAGGGTCGACGAGACGCGTCGCGGGTGGGACGTGCTGGCCGAGTTCCGCGCCGTGGCGGCAGACCTCGACGGGCTGGTCCAGGTGACCCGCCCGTCGACCGGTTCGTCCGTGGGGCTCGACGTGCTCGGCGCGGTCGCGGTTCTCTCGCCGCTGCTCGCCGCGGTGGCCCCTCCCGACGCGGGCACGGCGGAGCTCGTGGCACTCGGCGTCGGCACGGGCGCCGCGGTGGCGATCGGCGCAGCGGGGGTCATCAAGACGCAGCGGGTCACCCTGCGCGGTGGCGAGCTCGTCACCGCGAACGCCATCGCCGAACCGGGGGGCGGCGCCGGCGGAGCGACTCGCACCCAGGTCAGCATCCTGCTCGACCTGGAGACCGCGTTCTCCTTCGACGTAGGCATCGTCTCATCCCGCCCGGACCGGCCCCTGGTCACGCGCTACAAGGCGGTCGGGGTGCGCTCGCAGTGGACCTCGGAGCCGGTGGCCGGTGGCGAGGTGCGGTATGTACCCCTGCCGGTCTTCGACCCGTCCCGCGGCTACACCCTCGACATACCCGCAGGCTCGCTCGCCGCCGCACCGCCGCTGGATCAGGTGCTGCGCATGCTCGGCACGCGCATCAGCCGGACCAACCCGACATACCTCGAGGTCGAGGTCGGGATGGGCGTCGAGCTGGGCATCGTCAAGGTGGACACGGCCCGGGTGCGGATCCGCCTCGACGCCGGAGAGTTTCCCCAGCTCAGCAAGCTCGGCGCCACCCTGGACGTGCCCGGCACGCTGCACGGCTCCGGCTACGTCGAGATCACCTCCGCCGGCTTCAAGGGTGCGTTCGATCTGACCATCAAGCCGCTCAACGTGCGCGGCTCCGCCCAGCTCGCGGTCGAGACCCGCGACGGGGTCACCGGCGTCCTCGTCGGTCTCGAGGTTCAGTTTCCGGTGCCCGTGCCGCTGGGCAACAGCGGGCTGGCGCTGTTCGGCCTGCTCGGCGGCGTGGCGGTCAACTATGCCCGAAACGAGGCAGGCCTGACCCCGCCGCCGCCGGCGCTGGCCTGGCTCACGAGGCAGCTCGGCGCCGACCGCAACAGCGTCATGCACCCTGACGGGTGGACGCATACCCCGGGGAAGTACGCGTTCGCCGCCGGACTGATGCTGGGCACGGCGGAGGGCGGCTTCGTCCTGCACCTCAAGGGCATCGTGATGCTCGAGCTGCCGGGGCCACGTCTGCTGCTGGTCATGAAGGCGGACGTCCTCAAGCTGCCGCCGGTGCTGAAGAAGCCGACGAACGCCACTTTCCTGGCGATGCTCGACCTGGACTTCGGGCGGGGGACCGTCACGATCGGCGTGGTCGCCGAGTACGCCGTCGAGAGCCTGTTGCAGATCCGCGTGCCCGTCACTGCGTTCTTCGACACCAACGCGCCCGAGAGGTGGTACGTCGACCTCGGCACGTTCCGCGACCGGATCACCGTGAAGGTTCTCGACGTCTTCACCGGCACCGGCTACCTCATGGTGCACGGCGACGGCATCGAGCCCTTCGACCCGCTGCCGGCCGTCGTCACCGACGGACTCACCATCGCGCTCGGCTTCCACCTGCAGTGCGTGCTGATGGGGAGCAGGTCCATCGGCCTCTACCTTGAGGTGGCCGCCGGCTTCGACGCGATCGTGGCGCTGGACCCCTTCGCCTTCGGCGGCAGGATCTACGCGCGCGGCGAGTTGCGCCTCTTTGTCGTCAGCGTCTCCGCCAGTGCGGAGCTGACTGTGCTCTCCGGCCGCCAGCGCGTCACTGTCGGCGGGGTCGTCCGCGAGGTCGAGCGGACCTGGATCCACGGAGAGGTCTGCGGCTCGGTCGACCTCTTCTTCTTCGAGATCAGCGCCTGCCTGGAGCTGACCATCGGGGACCTGCCGCCGCCGGAGGTGCCGCCCGAGGGTCTCGTCGGGGGTGTCGCCCTGGTCAGCCGATCCCCGGCGCTGGTCGAGGGCAGCGCGACCGACCGCAGCGTGGATGGCAAGCTCGCCGACGCATTGGCCGCTGGCGACGGCGGTCCGTTGCCCCGGGTACCGATCGACGTCATCCCAGCCGTCCTGTTCGACGTCGCGCCGGTCGTACGGGCCGGTGACATCGCCCTCGGCGCGGTGCCTCGCGGTTCGTCCGGCGCGCCGGCCAACCCCTGGCTTCGCCGCGGGGAGCGGTGGTGGCGCTACGAGCTGGTCGGCGTGGCGCTGAGTGGCCCGCTGCAGCCGACCGGTGGGCGCAAGCCGAGCACCTGGTGGCAGTCCCGACGCCCCGACGCGCCGCCGGTACCGCCCGCCCTGGCCTTGCTGGACTGGTTGCCGACTCCTACGCCGCGGGCAGTCCCGTACGGCGAGGAGCTGACCACGACGGTCCGCGACCGGTGGAGCCGCACCTGCGACCCGGTGGCCCGTCCCGCGGAGGTCATCTGGACCGTCGACCGGCAGCCGGTGGGTCCCAGCGCTGGAGGGTGGGTCCTCTCCGGCATCCCGTGGCCGGACGACCCGGGAGACTGGCGTTCCAGCGGGGCCCGAGCGGAGATCGGAGTACGCGAGCGGTGGCGCTGCGGCGTATCGCTCGCCGACGTCCTGCGCGGAGTCGACCCGGCCGTCGTCGTCGGGGACGCCGTCGCCTGCCCGTCGGGGCACGGTGGCCAGGGCGAGGGACTCAAGGACTGGCTGGTCGGTGACCCGGGCAGCTTCAGCCGGGGCGCGAGCCCCGGAGAGACGCGCGTCTTCCTCCAGCGCACCGCCGCGATCGCGAGCGGGATCTCCCCCGCGGACTTCCTCGCACTGGAGGTGGCCGGCGGATGGGATCCGCAGCTCGCCGAGGTGCCGTTCGGCTGCGAGGGCAGGGTGCTGCGCTCGCCCATGGGTGACGAGGACGACCCGCTCACGGGCGTCGACGTCGAGGAGGACGCGGCCATCATCAAGGCCGCAGTGGAGAAGACCGGCTTCGCCAGCTCCGGGCTTCGGGACTCGGTGCTGCTGCGCCAGGACGTCGGGATCGCCCAGCTCGACCTCCTGCTCCTGGTGCCCGGGCGCTTCGTGCGCGAGCGGCTCGCGGTGGACTTCCACGACGCCCAGGGGAACGTGCTCAGCCGGCAACACGTCGACCCGGGCTCCGAGGTGACGCCGGCGCGGCCGCTGCCGGGCCGGTGGACCGATGCAGCCGGACCGTGGGCCGACCCGGTGGAGCGCGCCGGTCGCATCGCCGCCCGGATCGCTGCGGAGGCGCCCCAGGACCTGCTGCTGGTGCACGCGGACGTGCCGAGCGGCACGGTCGAGGTCGAGGTCGGCTGGGACCGCGACCGGGTCGAGGGGACCCCGCCACCCTTCCACCTGGTCGCGATGGCCGGTGTCCTGGAGTCGGAGGTGCGCCGCCACGACTGGGACTCCAGCTCGGTGAGGCAGGAGCGCGACGTGCTCAGCACGGCCCTCGAACAGGACCCGGACGACCGGGCGCTGCTCGTGCCGGGACAGGACTACACGGTCACGGTCACCTGGCGGGCCGCGTCGCTGAAGCAGGACGCCCAACCGGCGGAGTCAGCCGCAGTGACCTGGGGCGCCGAGACGCCGCAGGCCTTCCGTTTCGGGACCGAAGCGGTCGCGCCGCGCTCCCTCGAACCGTGGGTGCTCGCCACCAGCCCGGCGATGAACGAGACCGTGGTGCTCTGCGGGGAGCCGATCCGTATCGCCTTCGCGACGCAGAAGGTCGCCGCCCTGTGGGCGGCCTACGGCAAGGAGCTGCGGGTGCGGGTGCTCTCCGCGAGCGGGCGGCATCCGGCACCTCCTGGGGGCGGTCCCGCTGGTGGGCTGTCGGCGGCGATCCCCACCGCGCTCTCGGCGACGATCTCCGAGGATGAGGTCGTGCTGCGGCTGGCCGACGGGCTCCTCGTGCAGACGCCGTGGGAGCAGGCGGCCGGTGAGGTCGTACGAGACCTCCCGTGCGTCCCGGGCTCCGGGAGCCGCCAGGACCAGGCGGTTCTCGAGCTGCCCTACGACCTCGAGCCACTCACCGACTACCTCCTCGACGTCGAGGCGGTCCCGCTCGGCTCGGCGGCATCCGCCAAGGGAGATCGGGTCCTCCGAGTCGGCTTCACCACCTCTCGCTTCGACAGCGTGGACGAGCTCGCCGAGATGATCCGCTACGCCCCGGTCGGCCACCGCGTGGTCGCGGACCCGTCGGCGCTGGCTGCACTGCTGGCCGGTTCGCCGCCCACTGGTGACGTGGTGGACGCCGCCTTCGCGCGGGCCGGTCTGGGGGTGCCGCAGGTGCCGGTCATCCCGCGGATCCAGGTGCTGTGGAGCGGTGACGCCGTGCCGCAGCCGGCCGCGGTGGTAGTGGAGTGCACCGAGGCGATGTGGCGCTCGCGCCCCATGCCGACCCCCGTCAGGGGTCCACCCGACCGCGGGGACCCCACGCACATCTGGTGGGCCGCGCGCGACCGCCCCTGGCTGCGGCTGGCGGCCTCCGGCGGAGCGGGTGAGGCCGCGGTGACCGGCACCGTGATGGCGCCGGGGGGACAGCGCGCAGTGGCCGTCCTCGGAGCCGGGCAGCGGGGGATGGCCCTCGCGCTCGACCTCTTCTTCGAGGGCGACGACCTCGCGTCCGAACCCGACCGAGCGGTCCCGGCAGTGCGCGTGCTGCTCGCCGCCTCGCCGTGGGAAGACGAGGTGTGACCGGTGGCTCGCTTGACCGATCCCTACGCCTTCACCGCTGAAGGGCTCCGCCTGCAGTGGCCGCAGATCGCCGTGGCGATGCTCCGCCGGTCACAGCATCTCGACGGGCCCTGGCTGGACGACCTGCACCGGATCGTTGAGGAGCTCGTGCATCGGCGGCCGGTCGACCTGGCACTGCGCTGGATGTGCTCGCACGAGCTCGGCGTGCCCCCCGGGCCGTTCTCCGTGTGGATCCGCGACGGCGGCGACAAAACGGTCGACGTCGGAGCCAGCGTCTCCTCCCGGCCGGCCGGGCTGGTGCTGGGACTGGACCGGGTCGCCGCGATCATCGACGTCGACTTCCAGGTGAACGACGAGACCCGGCCGGCAGCCTTGTGGGCCTTCCGAGATGCCGTCCGTCCGCAGGCCGCGATTGCCGTGACGGCCGGTACCCCTGCGGGGCCGGGCCGCATGCGGCTCCGGCTGCGGACCACCGGCACGACCAGGGTCCTGCTGGTGAACGGATCCGACCCCCAGGTCACCGTCGTGTCGCTGCAGGACGTTGTCGACGCCGACGACTGGCAGCGGATCGAGCTCGTCGGCCTTCCCGACAGCGGCGGGCTGGGTGCCTACGACCCGACGCCGCAGGGACCCGCCGACGCCCTCGTCGACCCGGTCGCTGCCGCCGTGGGCCGGCTGCAACGCGGTGGGCCGCCGGTCGGGTGGTGGCCGGTGACCGAGGCGGGTCGGCTCGCCCCGCCGTGGGAGCCGCCAGACGCACCGCGCCTGGTCGACGAGGTCCGGGAGACCCTGCTGCCGGAGATCGCCGCGCTCTACGACGCCGGGGTGAGCCCGCCCGACCAGCGGGCCATCGCCCCCGTGCGCGAGATCGCCGGACCGCCCGTCCCGCCCGGCCGTGCCCCCCGCCGTACGACCGCGAAGGTCCCGCCGCTGTCCCTCCTCACCCTCGGCGCGTCGTCCGACCCGTTCCTCGCGCTCGCGACCGGCTTCGGGACGGCGTACGCAATGGAGCCGGTCGACGAGGGGCAGAAATCGGTCGGCGGCGCCGACTTCCTGGTCACCGCCTACTACCCCGACACCCACCGGCGGGAGGGTCCCGCCGAGCTCGCGGCCTTCGTGCCCTCGCCGGAGGGCCATTCGGCGACCGCGCCCGTCACCACGCTGCAGTCGGCCCGAGCCGGGCTGGTCGCGCCCGACCCTGTCGACACCCCCTGGCGGGAAAGCGTCAAGCTGACCTGGGACCGGCGGGAGGCGACGGCGCTCGCGGGCCGCCCGGCCGGCCTGGCCGTCGCGCGTTACGACCTGGCCGCAGGGGCGCAGGTCGAGTCGCTGAACCCGGAACGCGACTCCGGCGGTTACCGACCCCTGGTCCCGATGCCCCAGGCACCCACCGGCCAGCCCGGACACGACCGGGACGTCTTCGTCGACGGGGGCGCCGAGATCCCGATGGGCAGCGGCGGGCGCTCCGCCGGCTACGCGGTCGCCGTCGAGGACGTCTTCGGCATCTGGTCGCCGTGGGAGGACACGGCCTACACCGGTGACGAGCCGGCGCCGCCCCTGCCGCGGGTGATCGCGCTACGGCTGGACAGCTCCTACGAGGGTTCGCCGATCTGCCCCGGGCGGCTCGTGGTCGACGTCGCCACCGACTGGGCCGAGCGCGGACCAGCCACGCTGGAGCTCGGCTGGGTGCTCTTCGCCGCCGCGGCTGAGACCGACGCGGACCCGGCCGGCACCGCGCCGGCCACGGTGCGCAGGTACGACTTCGTCGGCGCGACGTTGGTCGACCCCACGTCCCAGGCGACCATCGATCACCTCGACCCGGGGGGCGCGTCGCCGGTCGCGCCCGGGCTGCCGCAGGGTGAGCACACCCGCCGCTACCGGCTGACTGTGCCCGTCCCCACCCTGGACTTCACGAGTGCCCGCCGCTGGCGGGTGCATCTGTGGGTCCGTTCGACCGTCAGGGTGGCACCGGGCCTGCCCGGGCCGTGGTCACCCCGCCTCGGGCCGCCGCGCGAGGCGCCCGCTCGGGCGGAAGCCGCCTCCCCGGTCCCGGCCACGCCCCTGCCGATACCATTGCCGCCCGGCGTGCCGGTGGGAAGCACCCCGGACGGCGGCGGATGCTCGCACGTGCGGGTCCGCTGGCAGCTCCCGCCCGGCGGTGACGTCGACCGGCTGGTCGTATGGGAGGCGTCGGAGAGCGCCGTACGTCAGACCGTCGCGGCGCTCACGTCGGCACCCGCGGTGCCACCGCCGGCCCAGGCACCAGAGGGCACGCCACCGCACGCCCGGCTCACGCAGCTGCGCAGCATGTACGATGCGCTGCCACCGACACGGCGTACGGCGCTGTGGCGCCGGCTGATGGAGTTCGACCGGCACCCCAGTACGATCCCGGCCGACGCGGACGTCGCGCTGCCGAAGGGGTCGACCGACCTGCACCTCTTCGCGGTCACAGCCGAGACCTCGACGGGCGTGGCCTCCTCCCTGCCGGCGTCGAGCGACGGCGTCCAGTTCTTCACCGCACCACGGCTGCGGCAACCCTCGCAGCCACGGGTGACGCCCACGGTGGCGGCGGACGGCGATGTCACACTCGCGGTCTCGGCGACGAGCCGCATCGCGGTGGCGTCCTTCGCGGTGCTCGCCACCCGGTCGCCGGTCGCCGCTCGAACCGCCGACACCATGGGGCCGCCGGTGGCGACCCTCGCCGTGGTCGCCGCGCCCACCGAAGTTCCGGCCGGCCGCCGGCTCTTCCCCGACGAGCGGCTCTACCGTGTGACCGGGGTCGTGACGCTGCCCACCTCATGGGATGAGTGGTACCTGCGGGTAGTCGCCGTGCCGGTCGCCGGGGACCCACCGATGGCCGTGCGGGGGCTGCGCTCCCCGGAGTCGGAGGCGTTGTCGCTGCTGATGCCGCCGAGTGGGCCGCCGCTGCTCGACGCCCTCGTCGCTGACACATGGGGGGCCGGGTCCGACGGCGTCGTCGTACGCGCGTCCAGCGACGCGCCGACGCGGGCGCCCGCCTTCGGCGCGCACCGCTTCTCTGCGCTCGTCACCGGCTCGGCGTCCCTGGCCATCGATCCGGTGGCGGTCCCTGAGCTGGTGGTGCCGGCCGACCCGTCCGCCCCGCCCGTCGGCGCCGACACCGGTGCGGTCGCGCTGCGTGGCGAGCGGTCCGGCGGACGTACGCCGCTCGTCCTGTGGTTCCGCCGCGCCGTCGCCGCCGACCCGTGCACGGTGACGTTGCGGGTGGTGGACCCGATGGGGCGGCTCACGTCCCGCGACCTTGTGGTACCCGGCGTCTCACCGCCGGGCGTCACACCGACGCTGGAAGTCCTCGACCTCTTCGCTCTCGCCGGACGCGGGCTTGTCGCCCGGCTGCGTTCGGACGCCCCGGTCGGGGCCGACGCACCCGGGCCAGCCCTGCTCGCAGTAGACGCGGTGACGTCGGCCCTGCCGTGGTGGAGGCTTCCACGACCACCGTTCGGGCGGCCGGAGTGGTTGCGCCGTGGCGACGACGGACCGCTAGGCCGGCGCCCCCCGACGGTGCGGGTCACGTTCCCGCTGCCGGACGTGCCGCTCGTGCCCGAGCGGATGCCGTTCGTGCGCTCACCAGCGATTGCTCTCGTGCGCACCACCGATGCCTCGCCGTACGAGTACTCGCTCCTCGTCGCCCTCAGGCCTCCGGTCGAGGTCGCGCTGACCATGGAGCTCGCCGACGGGAGCCGCGCGACGACGACGTTCTCGTCGTAGCGCCCTGGCAGCGACGCGAGCCCAGCGAGGGCTGTAGACAGGCAAGAGCGGCCATCCCTTCTCATGCACCTGCCGAAGGTGCACCATGAGGAAGGATCGGTGCGCGGATCGTCGCCTCGGCCGCGGGCCCGGACCGGATCGTTCCCAGAGGGTGGTCGTGAGTGCAGTGCCTTCGTGTTGCGTACGCCGCGGTACTGGTCTGCTCGGACTGTGCGCCGGCGTGAGCGCGGCGCTCCTGCTCACGGCTCCAGTTCCGCAGGCGGCGGCAGATCACGACGGCGTTCCATTGGACCTCGTCGCCCTGCCGCTGCAGGAGGCGACAGACGCCATCGCGTCCCATCACGACGGCGCCGACGTCGAGATCGCACTGAGCCCCGAGACACCGCCAGCGGGCGTCACGGACGAGCTACTTCTCGTGGTGGCGCAGCGGTACACGCCAGCGCTGGACGACGTGGGACCTCAACACTTCTGGTCGCTGGATCTGGGCACCCTCGTCCCGAACGTAGCGTCGCTCGACCGCGCGGCGGCAATCCAGACACTCGCAGCTTCCGGTTTCGAGGCCGTCCCGACTCCCGCTGAAGCGGCCGACGACTGGCTCGTGACCGGGTCGGACCCCTCGGCCGGACAGCTGGTCACGTTTGGCACGCCGATCCGGGTCGACCTGACAGCGCCCGAGTCGGAGCTCGTGGTGGTGCCCGACCTGGACGGCGCAACAGAAGGTGAGGCGGGAGACACGCTCAAGGCGGCGGCACTCGTCATCGACGTCGGCCTAGTCGGTGGGGACGAAGCCGACGCCGGCCGGGTCGTGGGACAGGATCCGGGGCCGGGCACCGAGGTCGCACCCGGCAGCACCGTGACCGTACGCATTGCCCGGGCGACGCAGGTCTCGCCTGGCGGGGAAGAGGTGTCCGCTGGTTCGCGACTCCCCTGGCTCGCGGGAGGTCTCGGCGCGCTCTTTCTGCTCGGGCTCGCGGCCGGTGCCGCGGCCCTCATCAGCGCAACACCCGGTCGTCAGCGCGCCTGGGTGCGCCGACACGTCTCCGGGCGGCCGCACGCCGGCTCCTGGCGCTCTGATGTCGAAGGCGTACCCGGCGCCGGTGGGTCGTCCGCCGTCCGACTGGTGCCGCATCCCGACAGCGGGAGCCAACAGCTGACCGAGGTGTCCCGATGAGTCCTGCCGCGCCAGAGAACCCCCCCACGGCTCGCCTGTTCCTGTTCGGCGGAGCCGACAGCGCCGAGGTGCTGGCCCAATCGCTGCATCGGGGCGGCGTGACCGGCACCTTTGGCGAAGGGTTGCGCGGACTGTCCCGGGCAGGACGGCAGGCGGTCGGTGCCGAGGTCGCCGACGTCACCGGAGGGCTGCTCGACCTCGACCTCGGCGACATCCTGCTCGGCGGATGGCGCAAGCACGCCGACCTCATCGCCGCCGCTCGGCGCACCGTTTCGGCACCCGGTAGCCGGGAGGTCGTCGAGCTCGCAACGCACCGTGTCACGTCAACCCACCTGCCGTACGTCGACCTGTTCGTCGACGACGTGCGGGTGAGCCGGGTGCACTTCGAGCTGTCCGTCGAGTTCCTGGTCCATGCGGTGGTCGGCACCGTCGGCGACGGCCGTCTCCTCGAGCTGGCTTCTGGTCATTGTGAGGTGACCGCGATCCTCGCCGCGCAAGGCCGTCAGCTGGTCACCCGGCAGGCTCGGTTGGAACTGCCGCTGATGGTTGGCCTCGGGGCGGGCGTCCTCCTCGTGGACCCGGCTTCTCTCGACGTCGTACCTGGCGAGCCAGCCCAGCCGACCCAGCCGACGCGAACCACGCATGACCGGTTCGGTGGTTCTTGCTGAACGCGCATGGGCTGTGCACTATTTTGCAGCATAGTTGCGAGGAAGGACGGGACCCGTGGAACAGCATGGTTCGGAAAGTTTCTTCGTACTCGGCGAGGGGCTGCTGGATGAGAGCAGCGGTGGTCGGGAGCGGCCGTTGTCGGCGGCGGTGGAGGCACAAGCGCCGCCGTTCCGCTTCTCCCGGATGGGGCAGAAGGGGACCCAGCTGAGCCAGGCAGCTCGACGCAAGATCGCGCAGGCGATGGCCGACG
>JALZMX010000244.1 GCA_030857985.1 Actinomycetota bacterium
GTCCGACAGCGGTACGTAGAGCGCCTGCTCGGCGATCTCGTCGCTGTTCTCGATGTAGTACTCCAGGAACGCCAGGCCCTCCGGCCGTTCCACCGTCTTGGTGGTGGCGTAGATGAACAGCGGGCGGCCGAGCGGCTTGTAGGTGCCGTCGAGGACCGTCTCGGTGCTCGGCTCGACGCAGCCGTCGCCGCCGTCGACGGCCACGGCCTTCAGTGCGTCCGGGTTCTCCTCGACGTAGGACAGGCCGAAGTAGCCCAGGCCTCCCTTGTTGCCCTGCACGCCCTGGACGATGACGTTGTCGTCCTCGGACGGCTGGTAGTCGGTGCGGCTGGCGCCCTCCTCGCCGTTGATCTCGTCGGTGAAGTAGTCGAACGTCCCGGAGTCCGTGCCCGGCCCGAACAGCTTGAGCGGGAGGTCGGGGAAGGACGGGTCGACCTCTTTGAAGTTCGCCACCTTCGAACTGGGCTCCCAGATCTTCTTGAGCTGCTCGACGGTGAGGCACGTGATCGGGTTGTCCTTGTTCACGACGACGGCAAGCCCGTCGTTGGCCACGGTGATCTCCTCGAACTCGATGCCCTTGGCCTTGCAGGTCGCCGCTTCCTCGTCCTTGATCGGGCGCGAGGCGTCGGAGATGTCGGTCTCACCGGCGCAGAACTTCTCGAAGCCGCCGCCCGTGCCAGAGGTGCCGACGACCACCTTGACGCCGTCGTTCTCCTCCTGGAAGCCCTCGGCGGCAGCCTCGGACAGCGGGGCCACGGTGCTGGAGCCGTCGATCTGGATGGTGCCGCTCAGCTTGGCGCCCGCCGGGCTGCCGCTGGCTCCTGGTGTTGCGGTGTCATCGTCGCCGCCGCCACAGGCGGCGAGCACGAGCGAGCAGCCGACAGCGGCCGCGGCCAGGCGGCTGCGCTTGGTCAGGGAGTGCACAGGGTCCTCTTTCGTCGTCTACGACAGGGATGCGTCGGCAAGGACGCTAGGCAGACTGTGCGACTCGCAGCCAAGCGCCTGATGAACGCAGGGTGAACGAACGCCGCGTTTTCGATCACGAACCGGTATCTGTTCGCCTAACAGCGGATGAACGGGCCGACCGTCACACCTGCGTTCCGCGGTGTCCACCCGACGTTCGCCTCGTGCCGTGCCGTTTTCTGGCATCATCGCTGCATGATCTCAGTACGGACTGATGCGACGCTGGATGTGGTAGCGCTCCGGCTGCTGGGCGACCCGGTGCGAGCCCGCATCGTCGAGCACCTGGCCGTCGAGCAGCTGTGCACCTGTCACCTGGTCGACCTGCTGGGAGCCAGCCAGTCCAATGTCAGCAATCACCTCCGGGCGCTGCGCCAGGCCGGCCTCGTGCTGGCTGAGCCGCAGGGTCGCTTCACCTACTACCGCCTCGTGCCGGCCGCGCTCGCGCAGCTCGGCGGCCAGCTCGACGCGCTGAGGATCGGCGCCGAAGCGGCCTCGACGCGCCGGCGGCCGTGCCCGTGAGCGACGTCGTCGCTGAGCGGCCGGTCGCCGGAGCCTCGGCGCCCGTGCTGGCCCGGCTGTCCGTGCTCGACCGCTTCCTGCCGGTCTGGATCGTCGCCGCCATGGCCCTCGGACTGGTGCTGGGCCGGACGGTCGACGGCCTGGACGACGCCCTCGACACGGTGCAGGTCGGCTCGGTCAGCCTCCCGATTGCGCTCGGGCTGCTGCTGATGATGTACCCGGTGCTGGCCAAGGTCCGCTACGGCGAGCTAGGGGCGGTGACCTCCGACCGCCGGCTGCTCGTCGCGTCACTGGTGCTCAACTGGCTGGTCGGACCGGCGCTGATGTTCGCGCTGGCCTGGCTGCTCCTGCCGGACCTGCCCGAGTACCGCACCGGCCTGATCATCGTCGGTCTGGCCCGATGCATCGCGATGGTCCTGATCTGGAACGACCTGTCCGGCGGCGACCGGGAGGCCGCCGCGGTCCTCGTCGCGGTCAACTCCGTCTTCCAGATCCTCGCCTTCGCGGGGCTCGGCTACTTCTACCTCGAGCTGCTGCCGGGATGGCTCGGGCTGGCGCAGGACTCGCTCAGCGTCTCGGTGTGGGAGATCGCACGCTCCGTGCTCATCTTCCTCGGCGTCCCCCTGCTGGCCGGCTACCTCACCCGCCTGTTCGGCGAGCGGGCGAAGGGCCGCGAGTGGTACGAGAGCGTGCTGCTGCCCCGGATCGGCCCGTTCGCGCTGCACGGGCTGCTCTTCACCATCGTCGTGCTGTTCGCCCTGCAGGACGAGGCGATCAGCTCCCGACCCGGCGATGTCGCCCGGATCGCGCTGCCGCTGGTGGCGTACTTCTTCCTCATGTTCGGCGGGTCCTTCCTGCTCGGGCGCTCACTCGGGCTCGGCTACCCGCGGACGGCGACGCTCGCCTTCACCGCCGCCGGCAACAACTTCGAGCTCGCGATCGCGGTCGCCATCGGTGTTTTCGGCGTCACCTCGGGCCAGGCGCTGGCCGGGGTTGTCGGCCCGCTCATCGAGGTGCCCGTCCTGGTCGCCCTCGTCTACGTTGCCCTCGCCGCCCGCCGGCGGCTGTTCCCCTTGGAGGCCCCCCATGACCGCTGACGACCAGACCGCTGAGACCCTGACCGCAGCGGACTTCACCGCGCCCGCGGGTATCCCGCCGAGGCTGCGCCCGGTCGTCGACCGGCTCACCGAGCGCTTCGAGGGCACCTTCGGCCCTGAGACGGTCACCCGGCTCGTGGTCGACAGCTACGAACAGCTGGCGGACTCGGCCGCCGTCGACACCTATCTGCCGGTGCTGACGCAGCACTTCGCCGCAGACCGCCTGTGCGCGACCGCCGCCGTAGAGGGGAAGATCGTGAAGGACCGCCCGGAGGTGCTCTTCGTCTGCGTGCACAACGCCGGTCGCTCCCAGATGGCCGCAGCCTTGTTGGAGCACCGCGCCGGCGGTCGGGTGACCGTGCGCTCGGCCGGCAGCGCCCCGACCTCGGATGTGAACCCCGCCGCCACGACCGTCATGTCCGAGCTCGGCCTGGACCTCGGCAAGGCTTATCCCAAGCCGCTGACGGCCGAGGCGATCCAGGCCAGTGACGTGGTCATCACGATGGGCTGCGGCGACGCCTGCCCCGTCTTCCCGGGCAAGCGCTACCTCGACTGGCAGCTCGACGACCCGGCCGGCCAGCCGCTCGACGTGGTCCGTCGGATCCGGGACGACATCGACGCCCGGGTGCGGGCCCTCATCGCCGAGCTGCTGCCGGTCGGCTGAGCCGATGTGGCCGGCGGCGCATGAACGAAACGCGTAGTTCATGCCGCGTTCACACAGCGACGGCCGACCGGCCACCCCACTTTCCTACCTTCATGGCGAGTGGCGGACAGGCCGCCGAGATGCCCCGTGGGAGCAGACACACATGACCGAGCTGACCGACCGACCTCTCGACGTAGACGCCGATCTCGACCCCGACGACCTGTCGTCGAACCCCTCCAGCGCGCCGCACTTTGCCGACGTCGTGCAGGCGCGGATGTCGCGCCGGACG
>JALZMX010000246.1 GCA_030857985.1 Actinomycetota bacterium
AGGGCCCGAAGTCCTTGGCCTCGGATGTTCGGAGCCGGTCACTTCTTCTTCTTGCGCGGCGCCGGACGTACGACGAGCACGGGGCACGGCGCGTAGTGCTGGACGCGCTGCGCGGTGCTGCCGACCAGCACCGTGTCGCTGATCCCGCGGCCGCCGCTGGCCACCACGACCAGCCCGGCGTTCAGCTGGGACGCAGCCTTGATGATCTCGTTGGCCGGCGACCCGGAGCGGATCTTCTTGTGGACCTTGGGTCCCCACCCGTCGAACACCGCCGCGACGGTCTCGACCGAGGACTCGGCTGCCTTGCGGAACCCCCCTACCTCGAGGTCGCTCCGGCGACGGTCCACCGGGGAGAGGTCGTCGGCGAACGCGACCGCGGCGAGCGGCCGGATCACCGCGACCACCGAGATGTCGGTGATCTTGGCGGAATCCGCGAACGACTTCAGCTGCTTGGCGGCGCGCAGCGACTGCTGGCTGCCGTCCGTGGCGACGACGACGTGCATCAGAGGTCTCCCCTCGACTCGGTGGTGGGTTCGCCGCGCTCGACCCCCGGTGGGCGATCGCTCTTCCCGAAGAAGTACTCGACCAGGAACAGCACCACGCCGACGGCGACCAGGCCGGCGCACCAGATCAGCGACGTAGGGTCGTCGTAGACCGACCACCCGAGGATGGCCGCGTTCCCCAGCAGGCCGATGAACAGCAGGGGTGTGTTGGCGCGGAAGGTGCGCTCGTCCTCGTCCTGCCCGCGCAGCTTCAGGCAGGAGATGATCACCAGCGCGTAGATGAACAACAGGAACAGCACCGTGACCAGGGCCAGCCGCTCGATCAACGGCGTTCCCTCGACCTTGGGCACCATCGTGCCCACCACGAGCAGGGCTCCGACCACCGCCCCGCTGAAGAGCAGGCCGACCCACGGGCTGCGCCGGGTGGGGTGGATCTTGGAGAACACGCCGGGGACGACGTCCTCGTTGGCCATGCCGTAGAGGATCCGCGGCTGCGTCACCACCGCCACCAGGGTGGTGTTCGTGATGGCGATCATCGCGATGACGGAGAACAGCGTGCTCATGAATCCGGTGTCGATCGGCAGGATCCCGGTCTTGACCACCTCGAGCAGGGCGGCCGGGGAATCGGCCAGGGTGTCCGTCGGCACCGTCAGGGCTGCCGCCATGGAGACCAGCACGTAGATCACTCCGGCAGTTATCATGCCGCCGATCAGCGAACGGGGGAACGAGCGGTGCGGGTCGATCGTCTCCTCCGCGACGTTCGCGGTGTTCTCGAAACCGGTCATTGCGAAGAACGAGAGCGCGACACCAGCGAGGATCGCGAGCCCGACGTTGGAGTCGCCCGTGTCGAAGTCGACCAGGACACCGAAGTCGGCATTGCCCTGGGCGATGTACCAGATGGCGATGACCAGCACGATGATCAGACCGAAGATCTCGACGAAGGCCATCACCATGTTGATGATGACCGACTCGGTGATGCCGACGAAGTTGACGATGCTCAGCACGAGGATGAACAGCAAGGTGACCAGCAGCGCCGGCGGTCCTGCCCACAACGTGGCGAAGTAGGACGCAAAGCCCCCCGCCAGCGAGCCGGCGGCCGCGAAGCTGGCGGACAGGAAGGAGACGGTGATCAGGAAGGTCAGCACCTTGTTACCGAACGCCTTGTTGACGTAGAGCGCCGCGCCGGCCGCCTGGGGGTACTTGGTCACCAGCTCGGCGTACGCCGTGCCGGTGATCGCGGCGACGGAGACACCCACCGCGAAGGCGATCCAGAACGCTCCGCCGACGGCTGCGGCGACGAGGCCGATCAGCACGTAGATGCCGGAGCCGAGGACGTCACCGAGGGTGTAGAAGAAGAGCTGCTTGCCCGTGATCGACCGCCGCAGACCTCCCTCGTCGTCGTCGACAGTGGTCATGCTGGTCTCAGCCACGGTGTCTCTTTCCGGTGGGGGACGCCCCCACACCGAATCGGACTGGGCACTGGTTGTCAAACACCCTTCGGGGTGACGC
The DNA here is from genome assembly GCA_030857985.1 of Actinomycetota bacterium. Classification (GTDB taxonomy): domain Bacteria; phylum Actinomycetota; class Actinomycetes; order Propionibacteriales; family Nocardioidaceae; genus JALZMX01. The sequence goes on from JALZMX010000246.1 coordinate 2,013, forward strand.
TGTCAGAGCAGGTGGCGGTCCGGGGCCCAGCGGCTCAACTCGTGACGCGACGACAACTGCAGCTTCCGGAGCACCGAGGTTACGCCGACGGGCGTTGCGCTGAGCCGAGGACTCGTTCTGGCTGCTCACGAGGGACAACCGTGCTCGGGTGTGCTGGATCGCCGGTTGCTGCTATGCAGCGACACGGGTGGGTATAGCCCGCCGCCCGAACACGCGGGTCGCACAGCGCCCGCTGCTCGCCGCGCTCACTGTCGTCGCAATGCACCGTCCAGCACGGCTGGCCCCGCAGGCCGCTCGGTGTGGGGACACGGGGTGTCGGGACGTGGGAGAACGCCGACTTCGAGGCGACCGCTGCGGCGGCCTGCAAGGCGAGCGGGTCGCGGTCGATAGGACGCCGCTCGGACGAGACAGAGGGGCTGCGATGAGACGGGGCTGGGCACGGGCGGTCCTGTAGGAAAGGCCCGGCCTGAAGTGTTTCCGCTTTTGTTGACACGGATTTATGCCGCGAGTTGGTGTATGTTCCGGTAGCCTAGCGCGTATTCCTGGGGCGTCAAGTAGTTGAGGTAGGAGTGTCGCCGGCTGGTGTTGTAGTA
>JALZMX010000254.1 GCA_030857985.1 Actinomycetota bacterium
CGCCCCCTCGACTTCGCGGTCTGTACGGGCGACAACACCGACAACGCCCAGCTCAACGAGCTGCGCTGGGGCATCGACGTGCTCGACGGAGGTGCGCCCGTCCGGCCCGACAGCGGTGCGCCGGACCGCTTCGAGGGGGTGCACGACCAGGACGCGCTGTCGTACGACGTCCACTACTGGCACCCGGACGGCGCGCCGCTCGGCAAGCCGGAGGACAACGCGCGCCGGCTGTACGGCTTCCCTGTCGTGCCCGGTCTGCTCGACGCGGCGCGGCGGCCGTTCACCCCCGGCGGCCTGTCCATCCCCTGGTTCACCTGCTACGGCAACCACGACGGCCTGGTGCAGGGCAACTTCCCGCAGTCGGTGCCCTTGACCGCGCTCTGCGAGGGCCCGCTGAAGATCGTCGGGCTGCCCGCCGGTGTCTCGCCCGACGACCTGCAGCGGGGCCTGACCGAGGCCGATCCGGCGGTGCTCGCCTCGCTGGCGACCGCGCCGGTACGGCTGGTGACGCCGGACCCGGCGCGACGGGTGATCACCCGTGGGCAGAACGTCCGCGAGCACTTCACCACAGGCGGGACGCCGCTCGGCCACGGCTTCACGGCGCAGAACGTGCGCGACGGCACCGCTTATTACGCCTTCGACCCCTCGCCGCAGGTCCGCGGGATCGTGCTCGACTCGGTGAACCCCAACGGCGAGTCCAGCGGCTCGCTCGACCAGGCGCAGTTCGCCTGGCTGAGGGCGCAGCTCGAGCAGGTCTCAGGTGCCGGGCGGGACCGGCTGGTGGTGGTGTACAGCCATCACACGATCGCCAGCATGACCAACGCACTCGTCTTCGCCGACGACCCCTCCCCGCGGGTGCTCGGCGCCGAGGTCCGGGACCTGCTGCTGCAGTTCCCCAACGTGGTGCTGTGGGTCAACGGGCACACCCACGTCAACCGCGTCACGCCCTACCGCCGACCGGGCGGCGGCGGGTTCTGGGAGGTCAACACCGCCAGCCACGTCGACTGGCCGGTGCAGGCGCGGCTGGTCGAGCTGGTCGACAACCGGGACGGGACGCTGTCGGTCTTCGGCACGCTGCTCGACGCCGACGCGCCACTGTCGTACGGCGGCAGGCTGGACTCGCCGCAGGCGCTCGCCTCGCTGGCCCGGGAGCTGGCCGCGAACGACTGGCAGGAGCGCTCCGACGTGCGGCGCGGGTCGGTCGAGGACCGCAACGTGGAGCTGCTCGTGCCGGCTCCGCGCCAAACCGCCGCAGATCCGCCTGGACGTTGACGTGCTGGGGGAGTCGGCAGGGATCATGGGGTGGTGTCGAAGTTCCTGACCGTCGTGAGCGGCGTGCTCGTCACCGTCGGGTTTGTCCTTTTCCTGCGTGAACCGATGCCGCCCCCTCGAGTGGTGGGCACAGTCGCGGCCGTTGCGATCGTCTGCGCCACGGTGCTGGCCGTGTTGATGTTGACCAGGCGTCCCCTCAGCGTGGGTCAGCGGCGCGGATGCGACCTTGGTCCGGCCGGGGCGCCGAGCGTCGTCGGCTGGCTGCTCGGGGCCCCCTTCATCGCCTGCCTCGCCGTCCTGGTCGGAGGGCTCCTCATCATCATCGTCCTGGCGTTGTTCTTCGGTGATGCCGGCGGCGGAGACGGGCCTCAGGTTGATCCGCGTCGTGTCGCTCGGCACAGCTGGCGGCTCTGGGCAGGGGTCATCGGTGGCGCGGTCGTGTTCGTCGTGATTGATACGATCATGGACCTGGAGGATGCTGGAGATGCGGCCCCGATTGCGCTCATCGGCTTGGTCGGCCTCACCGTCACCCGGCTCGTGACCCGCTCGATGGATCGTGCCGATGCTCGCCGGACGGTCACCCCTGCCGGTTAGCCGGTCAGAAGCAGCGTTCGCAGCGGCCGATCACCTGTGGTCATGGACTGTGCGGCCCTCTTGCCCCCAGCGTCTCCAGCGCCTCACCGTCCACCCGCATCGTCGTCCACTCCTCCTGCGCGACCGCGCCGAGGGAGCGGTAGAAGCCGATGGCGCTGACGTTCCAGTCCAGGACCCACCACTCGAACCGGGCGTAGCCCCGCTCGACGCAGACCCCCGCCAGCGCGGTCAGCAGCGCCTTGCCTAGACCTCGGCCGCGCGCGGCGGGCCGGACGAACAGGTCCTCCAGCCACAGCCCGGCCCGGCCCCTCCAGGTGGAGAAGGTGACGTACCAGAGCGCGAAGCCGACCACCTCGCCGTCGAGGACTGCCACGTGGCAGGAGGCGAGCGGTGCCGGGCCGAACAGCGCGTCCCGCAGCATCGCCTCGGTC
>JALZMX010000258.1 GCA_030857985.1 Actinomycetota bacterium
CTTGCCGTTGAAGTACGGGACGGGGATGGTGTAGGCGTCCGCCAGCTGCCACGTCTGCGTTCGCCAGGCGATCGAGTTGTTCGAGCCTCGCCCGCCCTTGGCAGATCCGGGATAGACGTCGTACGTCTCGCCGGTGACCCGAAGGAAGGCGTCCAGCTGATCGAGTTGGAGCTCCTGAAACCCCACGACGTCGACATCGTGGCGGCTGAGCAGGCGAGCGACCCACCTGATGCGGGTTGGCCCAGTGGCCATGTCGTCACGCGTGTTGCCCGGTGCCGTGTGGCGGCTACCGAGGACGTTGAAAGAGCTCAGGATGAACTCGAGGGATGGGGCAGAGGATGAGTCGAGTACGACGGGGGTCTCGGGAACGCTGGGCTGATGCGGGGAGGACCTGACCCCAGGGGCGATGACGAAGAGCAAGGCGGCGGCGATGCCGATCGTCGAAAGCGCCAAGATGCCGCCCTTCGATCTCACCGAAGCAGGATACCGGCCTCGCCGGCGGAGGGGTCATCGTCGCTCCGGCTCCAGCCGCAGGAAGGAGCCGGAGCCGGCGGGGGGACTCGAACCCCCAACCTTCCGATTACAAGTCGGATGCGCTGCCAGTTGCGCCACGCCGGCCAGGTGCGAGCGCCCATGCTAAGGCAGGCTGCGTCAGAGGTCTCCGCCCTCTTCGAGCAGGCGCCCGATCTCGCGTTCGAGCAGTCCCAGCCTCGCCTCCTTGACCAGTGGCACCTGACGCCGACGGCGCCGGATCTCGGCCATGTCCAAGTCCACGGTGAGCAGCTGTTCCTGCTCCCGGGCCGCCTCGCCGACGAGATTGCCCCAGGGGTCGACGATGTGGGAACCACCCCAGAACCGCAGGGACCCCTCCGAGCCGACCCGGTTGACGAACACGACGAACAGCTGGAACATGCGCCCGTAGAAGCGAGTGATGTCGTGCCAGTACTCGCGCGAGTCGTACCGATCCGGGAAGATGCTCTGCGCGCTGGCGGCCGGCACCAGCAGCACCTGCGCCCCGTCCTGGGTTGCCAGGAAGGCCAGCTGCGGTTGCCAGGCGTCGTTGCACAGCAGCACCGCCATCCTGTTGGCCGGTCTCACCGGGAACGCCCGCAGCGTCTGGCCCGGGCTGAAGTGGTCGCGCTCCTCGAACGGTGCGTACGCCGGCAGGTAGAGCTTTCGGTGCACGTGCACCAGGCGGTCGCCCTCGTAGTACACGGTGCTGTTGTAGGTGTGCGGCCCGTGCGGACCGGACTCCATAAAGCCTACCAACAGTCCGGTCCCGCCGGCCCGCCGAGCTAGCTTCTCGATCCGAGGATCGTCGGGACGGATCGACAGGTCGGCGTCCACCTCGCCGACGGAGTACCCCGACAGGAACAGCTCGGGGAACACGACCAGGTCAGCAGACTCCTCGACCGCGGACGCGACGGTGTCGTGCGCCAGCTCGAAGTTGGCGTCGATGTCTCCCAGCCGGGAGTCGACCTGCGCGAGGGTGATCCGCATTTCGAGTTCCTCCCGTAGATGCCTCGGGCCCCGGGTACCCGGGGCCCGAAGCATCTAACCCCAGCGCTTAGCCGACGAAGCCTTCCTCCTCGAGCCACTGCTGCGCCACCTGCTCTGGGTCCAGTCCATCCACGTCCACCTGCGCGTTGAGGCCCTGCAGCGTCTCGGTGGTGAGCTTCTCGGCGATCGGGGTGAAGATTCCATCGAGCTCCGAGCCGTACTGGTCGTAGACCTTCTGGTCGACGGTCAACGCCAGGTTGTAGATGACGAAGAATTTCTTGTCGTCCTCGAGGACCACCATCTCGTTAGCCGGGATGCGGCCATCGGTGGCGAACACCTCACCGAAGTTGCACGGGTCCCCCTCGGGCACCCGGGTGAAGATGATCCCCAGCTCGACCTCGGTGATCGACTCCTCCGGAAGGTCGAAACCGTAGGCCTTTTCCAGTCCCGGGAGCCCGTCGCCGCGGTCGATGAACTCCGAGGCGGCACACATCGAGGCATCCTCGGGGCTGTCGGAAACCAGCCCCGCGTAGTCGGAGAGGGTGCTGACGCCGAACTCGTCCTGCGCACTGGCCGAGGTCGCGAGCGCGTAGGTGTTGTTGACCGGTGCCAACGCGAGCCACTTGATGCCGTTCTCTTCGGCGTCCTGCTGGGCGACCGCGTCGAAGAGCTCCTGCTCGTCCGTCGCCGCCTGGCCGATCTCGTTGCCCAGGATCTCGGCCCAGCCGGTGCCGGTGTACTCCCAGTACATGTCGATCTGGCCCGCCGTCAGGGCCTTGCGGACGTTCGTCGTGCCTGTGATGCCGGTCTCGTCGCTCACGTCGGCGCCGGCATCCTCGAGCGCGAGCAGGGTGATCTGTCCCAGCACTAGCTGTTCGGTGAACTCCTTGGAGCCCACCGTGAAGGACGCACCGGACAGGCCGCCGCTGCCGCTACCGCCTTCCTCTCCGCAGGCAACCGCCGCCATCGCCAGCGCGGCGAACAGCGCGGTCAGTCGTACAGCCTTCTTCGCGTAGCCCATGATGACTTACCTTCCGTATGGGTTGTCATGATGTGGTTGGGATCAGAGTCCTCGTGGCCGAAGCTTCTCTTCGGCGATCCCGGCCAAGTAGTCGATGAGCAGCGCAAGGACGGCGACCAGGACGGCGCCGACGACAGTGATCAGCTGCCGGTTCTGCACGATTCCCGCCACGATCAGCTCGCCGAGCCCACCCGCGCCGACGAGGGCGGCGAGCGTGGCGGTGCCGACGTTGATCGTGAGCGCCGTCCGCAGGCCGGCCATGATGATCGGCACGGCCAGCGGCAGCTCGATCCGGGTCAGGACCCCGAGCTTGGTCATTCCCATGCCGCGGGCGGACTCGATCACCGCGTCGTCGACCTGCTGCAGACCGACCATCGTGTTGCGCAGGACCGGGAGCACCGTGTAGGCCACAAGCGCGACCACCACCGGCCAGAAACCGATGTTCCACCCGATTGCGAGCAAGGCGATCAGACCGATCGAGGGCACCGCCTGCCCGATGTTGAAGACCGCGATGGCCGGCGGCGTGATGGACCGGGCAAACGGCCGGGTCAGCAGGATCCCGAGCGGGATGGCGATCGCGAGCACGAGCACCGTCGAGACCACCGTCAGCCAGATGTGCTCCTGGGTGATGGTGACGATGTTGTCGAAGTTGACCCGGTTCTGCTCTCCGCTGGTCAGCTCCCGACTACTCACCCAGAGATAGAGGGCGAGCAGCGCCGCGGCCAGCATCACCGGCATGAACAGGTAGCCACCCAACGAGCGACCGCGGACGCGCGGGGTCGGCTCCGGGTCGGGAGCCTCGGCGGCCGGCGACTCGACGGGTCGGCTGAGAGTGTTGGACATGCTAGGAGGACGCCCCGCCATCCTCGACACCGTCGCCGCGCAGCCGCCCCCGCTCGGCACGCCGCATGCTGCGCACCGCATCGTTGATGGTGTCGATGTCGACGATGCCCTGGTAGGTGCGCGAGGAGTCGACGACGATCGCGCAGCTGTATCGGGCGGTGAGCATCTCGTTCAGCGTGTCGCTGAGCGTCGAGTTCGGCTGGACCACCGCATCGGCGGGCAGACCCGTCTCCGCCAGGGACCCGCGCTCGTCGGCCGAGCCCAGGTGGTCGGCGGTGACCCACCTGACCGGGCGCTGCTGCTCGTCGAGGACCAGTACGGCGGTCTTGTCGCTGCCATCCAGCTTGCGGCGCATCTCGTCGCGGCTGGTGCCGTCCTGGGCCGTCGGCCACTGGTGCAACTCGACGTCGCGCACCCGGCTCAGACTCAGCCGCTTGAGCGAGGCGCCGCGCCCGATGAAGTCGGCCACGAAGTCGTCGGCCGGGTTGACCAGGATCCGCTCCGGGGTGTCGAACTGCGCGATGTGCGACTGCTCACGCAGGATCGCGATCCGGTCTCCCATCTTGATTGCTTCGTCGATGTCGTGCGTCACGAAGACGATCGTCTTCTTGATCTGCTCCTGCAGGCGGAGGAACTCGTTCTGCAGCCGGTCCCTGGTGATCGGGTCGATCGCGCCGAAGGGCTCGTCCATCAGCATGACGTCGGGGTCGGCGCTCATGGCGCGGGCGACGCCGACCCGCTGACGCTGGCCGCCGGAGAGCTCCTTGGGATAGCGGTCGCGGTAGGCGCCGGGATCCATTCCCACTGTTTCCAGCAGCTCGTCCACCCGCTCCTTGATCCGCTCACGCTTCCAGCCCAGCAGCTTGGGGACCGTGGCGATGTTGTCCGCGATGGTGACGTGTGGGAACAGCCCGATCTGCTGGATGACATAGCCCATCCGTCGCCGCAGCTCGTCGGCGTTGACCTTGGTCACGTCCTCCTCGTCGAGGAAGATCCGTCCGGACGTGGGTTCGATGATCCGGTTGATCAGCTTCATCGTCGTGGTCTTCCCGCAGCCGGACGGGCCGACAAGGATGACGATCTCGCCCTCGGGGATCTCCATCGACAGGTCGTCGACAGCCGGCTCGTCCTGTCCGGGGAACCGCTTGGCCAGGTTCTCCAGCCGGATCTTGATCTTGCCGTTCGGAGCGCTTCCGGACTCCTGCACGTCGTTCATCGGATACCTCGCGGGATCGTGAGCCGGATGATGAGAACGTAGAGCAGGTCGAACAACACGGCCAGCACGATGACTCCGAGCGTCCCCGCGAGCACGAGGTTGAGCGCGGTTGCGCTGCCGATCTGAGCAAGGCCGGAGAAGATGAGGTCGCCCAAACCAGGCCCGTTGATGTACGCGCCGATCGCCGTGATCCCGATGAGGATGAGGGTGGACACCCGCATTCCGGTCAAGACGACCGGCCAGGCCAGTGGCAGCTCGATGCGCAACAATCGCTTCCCTCGACCCATGCCCATGCCCTGGGCAGACTCGACCACGGCCGGGTCGACCTCCCGCAGTCCGACGATGGTGTTGCGCACGATCGGGAGCAGCGCGTACATGACCAGCGCGACCACCACCGAACGTGCCCCCAGCCCGAGGCCGGGGATGGCGATGAACAGGCCGAAGAGCGCGAGCGAGGGGATGGTCAGGAACGTGCCGGTCACCGCGAGCGCCAACTCACGGGGACGTTCTGTGCGATAGGTGGCCACGCCGAGGCCGACGCCGATCACCGTCGCGATCACGATCGAGATGATGACGACGATCGCATGCTCGATCGCGAGTTCGAGCACTTCCTCCCACCCGAACTTCAGGTAGGCGAAAAAGCTCGACCACCAGCTCACGTCGTCCGTCGTGATCACCTCCAGTGGTCACCGACTGTGGCACGAAGCGGCGAAGTCGCACAAGGGACGATGCCAATCCGCAACAGTAGTCGCGACGACGCCGGGCGTTCACCCACCGTTGGCCGACGAGAGCTGGGCCGCGTGCGCGACCAGCCGCTCGGCCGCGGTGCGCATCGCCCGCTGGCCGAAGCGAGCGGCCGGGCCCTGCAGGCCGAGCACCGCCATCAGAGCGCCGGTGGAGTCGAGGACCGGAGCGGCGATCGCGTTCAGGTCGTCCTCCCGCTCGCAGACGGACTGGGCCCATCCGCGCCGCCGGCTCCGGGCGACCTCCGCAGCCAGCTCCTCGCCGTCGGTGATGGTGCGCGGGGTGTACGACGGCAGGGGCCCGACCGGGCGCTGGCCGGCATGAGCGAGGAACACCTTGCCGGTGGCGGTCGCGTGGGTCACGCTCGGTCGGCCCACCTCGGCCACGCTGCGCACCGACGACGGACTCTGGACGAAGTCCACCGTGATCGTGGCCTGCTCACCCGGGACGGACAGCGTGGACGTCTCACCGGTGGCCTCGGTGAGCGCGGTGAGATGCGGACGGGCGAGCTGACGCAGGTCGACGCGGGCGAGCGCGGCATATCCGAGCTCCACCAGGCGCGGCCCGAGCCGGAACCGGCCGCTGTCCGGCACCCGGCGGACCAGCTCGTCCGCGGCCAGGGTGGCAAGCAGGCGGGAGACGGTGCTCGGGTTGACGCCGGTGCGTCGCGCGATCTCGTTGTTGCCCAGATCGACGGACGAGTCCGCCAGGGCGTGCAGCACGGCCACGGCACGCTCCACCGTTGCCAGTGGGCGATTCGTTGTGGTCACCCGACCTCCCGTGTTAGCGTCGCAGGGCAAGCCAATTATGCAACGGCGTTGCCGATATGGCAACGGGAGGCGGATGCGATGCCGAGCCGGTCGGACGTACCTCCGGTGGCCCGCTACGTCGTCGTGGGAGCCGGCGTACACGGCCTGTCCACGGCGTGGCACCTGGCGCAGGAGCTGCGGGCTCGCGGCCTCGGGGGAGGCGACGACGTGGTCGTCCTCGACAAGGGCTCGGTCGGTGCTGGCGCCTCCGGCATCGCCTGTGGCGTGGTCCGCAACAACTACTTCCAGCCGGCCATGCGCCGACTGATGGCGCACTCGGTCGCTGTCTGGGAGTCCGACCCGACCGCGTTCTCCTACCACCCGGTCGGCTACCTACAGGCGGCACCCGAGTCGATGCGGGCCGGAGTCGGACAGATCCATGCCGAACAACAGGAGATCGGCTACGCCTCCGTCCTGGTCGAGGGAGAGGCGGCCTGCCGGACGTACCTCGACGACCTGTTCGGTGACTGGCAGGCCGCTGGCATCACCAACGTGCTGCACGAGGAGCGCGGCGGCTACGCGAACAACCTCGCGTCCATGCGCGGGCTCGCCGCCAAGGCTGAGGCGGAGGGTGTCCGCATCCTGACCGGTGTGCGGGTCACCGGCCTCGATCGATCCGGCGACGCCGTGCGGGCGGTGGTGACCGATCACGGGACCATCAGCTGCGAGCAGGTCGTCCTGGCGGTCGGCCCGTGGATCCGAGACCTGTGGGCGATGCTCGACCTGCCGGCGACGATCGCCGTCCGTGGTCGCGAAGGCCAGCTGCACACCGACGTCGGCATGTGGACCTACCTGCTCCTGCAGGAGGGGACGCTCGGTGTCGACCCGGGCCTGTTCACCGACAGCCGGGGCGAGCTGCCGCCGGTCGTCCACGTCGACTCGGACGCGCCGCTGTACGACGAGGACGGCGAGCTCGTCACCGACCGGATGTGGGGCATCTACTACAAGCCCGACTTCTCCTTCGGCGGAGTGCAGGGCGGCAGCATGCCGGTCACGGTGGACAAGCCCATCGCCGACGTCGCGGTGGACCCTTACGGACCGGCCAGCCCCGAGTTCGTCGTGTCCCCCGACTTCGCCCGGATGTGGACGGCGGCGCTGGCGCACTGCCATCGGCGCTTCGAAGGCACCCGCCACCTCTACAAGGACGAGCCGTCCGGTGGGCTCGGCTGCTTCACCCCGGACAGCTTTCCCGTCTTCGACATGTTTCGGCAGAACGCCTACGTGATCGCGGACTCCAACCACGGCTACAAGATGATCGGCGTCGGCGCACTGGTGGCCCGCGAGCTGCTCGGTGAACCACAAGAACTGCTCGCGCCGTTCCGTTTCGACCGCTATGAACGCGGTGAGCTGCACCCGACCAGCGCGTCGCCGTTCCCCTGGAGCTGACGGCCACCCGAAAGGAAGAGAGTAGACCCGTGCGCATTCCCTATGACGTGCCGAAGATCCACATGTACACGAGGATCCGCAAGTCGCCGTACTTCTACGCGTCCCAGCGTCACGGCGTGCAGTCCTACACCGTGTGCAACCGCATGTACCACCCTCGCCACTACGACGACATGATCGCCGAGTACTGGAAGCTGGTGCGTGACGTCACCCTCTGGGACGTCGGAGTCGAACGCCAGGTCGAGATCGCCGGTCCGGACGCGTTGACGCTGGCCAACATGCTCACCCCCCGTGACCTCACCAAGTGCGCGGTGGGTCAGAACAAGTTCCTGCTGAACACCGACGTCGACGGCGGGGTCATCAACAACCCGGTCCTCCTGCGCCTGGCCGAGGACTGCTTCTGGTTCTCCGTCGCCGACGGCGACGTGCTGCTCTGGGCCAAGGGCGTGGCCAGCCAGGCAGGTCTCGACGTACGGGTCAGCGAGCCGGACGTGGCGCCCGTGCAGATCCAGGGACCCAAGTCGCAAGCCCTGATGCGTGACCTGTTCGGGGAACGTGTCCTCGAGCTCAAGTACTACTGGAGCGCCGAGTTCGAGCTCAACGGCATGGACGTCGTGGTGGGCCGCACCGGTTACACCGGCGAGATCGGTTACGAGATCTATCTGCGCAACGCCAGCCGGGACGGCGCGAAACTGTGGGACACCCTGCTGGAAGCGGGGGTACCGCACAACCTCGCCGTGATCGGACCGTGCCAGATCCGCCGCGTCGAGGCCGGCATCCTCAGCTACGGCAACGACATCGCCCTGGACAACAACGCCTACAGCGACTACCAGTTCCTCAACCCCTACGAGATCGGCCTGGGCTGGACCGTCGACCTCGACCAGGAAGCCGACTTCATCGGCAAGCAGGCGCTGGCGCGCATCGCCGAGGAGGGCGTGAGCCGCAAGGTGGTCGGCGTCGAGATCGGCGGTGACCCGCTGATCGGCTACCTCGATGACTACCTGCCGGTGACCGAGGGCCGCGACCAGATCGGCCAGGTGTCCTCGGCGTTCTGGTCCCCACGCCTGGAGAAGAACATCGGGTTCGCGCTCGTCCCGGTCCAACAGAGCGAGCTGGGGACCAAGCTGACGGTCCGGACCGCGGCGCGAGGAGAGATCGACGCGGTGGTGGTGCCCAGGCCGTTCATCGACCCCAAGAAGGAGACTCCCAAGGGGAGCGCGTTGGAGGGCAGCCGATGACCGACTCGTCCCGGGGACGCGGGCCAGGGCTGCTCGAACGCCTCGGCGCCGGAGCGGTGATCTGCGCCGAAGGCTACGTCTTCGAGCTCGAGCGGCGTGGTTACCTGCAGGCCGGGCCGTTCGTACCCGAGGTCGTGCTCGACCATCCCGAGCAGGTCACGTCGCTGCACGAGCAGTTCGTGCACGCCGGGTCGGACGTGGTCGAGGCGCTCACCTACTACGCCCACCGCGAGAAGCTCCGCGCGGTGGGCAAGGACGGGCTGCTCGAAGAGCTCAACCGGCAGGCCCTCGAGCTCGCCCGCCGAGTAGCCGACGAGACGGGCACGCTGCTCGCGGGAAACGTCTGCAACACCAACCTGTACGCCCCCGACGACCCGGAGACGCACGCCCCGACACGGGCGATGTTCGAGGAACAGGTCGGCTGGGCCGCAGAGGCGGGGGTCGACTTCGTCATCGGCGAGACGTTCCGGTTCGAGGCGGAGGCCCAGATCGCGCTGGAGGTCATCAGACAGGCTGGTCTGCCCGCGGTGATCACCCTCGCGGTCGGTCGCGTCCCCGAGACCCGGGAGGGCCGGAGCATTCCCGACGCCTGTCACCGCCTGGCGGAGGAAGGTGCAGACGTGGTCGGGCTCAACTGCATTCGTGGACCCGGCACGATGCTGCCGCTCCTGGAAGGGATCACCGCCGCGGTCGACGTACCTGTCGCGGCTCTTCCCGTCCCCTATCGCAC
>JALZMX010000259.1 GCA_030857985.1 Actinomycetota bacterium
CGCGACCGCCGCGTCCTCACTCGTGAGGCCCTCGGCGATGCGCCGCCAAAACTCCCGCTCGACCTCCCGCCGAGGCGGTGGCCTTCCCGGAGACCGCAACGCTGGCCGGATCGCTCTATCGGCGCGCCGCTGTCTGCGTTCTGCCATCGAAGAACACCTCCATCATCGAGGTGTTGCGACGACCAGTTGAATCCGCCCTGCATATGAGAATCAGTTATACGAGCTGAGGTGGCTGCTCGCGGTTTTCAAAGCGGCTCTCGCTCAAGCTCGACCCAAGCAGCGGACTGGTCTCCGTCGGTATCGACGTGAAGCCAATCACCGGTGTGGCGGATACCGGCCGTTACGCCGACGACTTGGCCGCACTGTTCGAGGTCCTCGGCGAACCTCCCGCGACCTTGACATCGGCACTGGTTCTCGTCGATGAGCTGCAAGAGGCGACCAGCGACGACCTGATCGCTGTCAGGACCGCGGTTCGCCAGCTGGGCCAGGCCGACGGGCCGCTCCCGGTTACCTTTGTCGGTGCTGGCCTGCCATCGCTGCCTGCGCAGCTGGCGGAGGCGACCAGCTACGCCGAGAAAATCCATGACTACCGCCCCATCGGGCTGCTCGGCGAGGAGGCTGCCAGGGCCGCGCTGGTCCGTCCCAGTCTGGATCATGACGTGACCTGGGCGGCGGACGCGATCACACAGGCGCTCGGCATCGCCGGCGGCTACCCGTACTTCCTGCAAGCGGTCGGCACGTGTGGGACGCCGCCCGAACCAGCCCGATCACCGTGGACGACGTCACGGTCGGCGGCGAGTTCGCCCGCCGCGAGGTTGACGCGGGACCGTACCGATCTCGGTGGGAGCGGGCCACGGCGGCGCAGAAGGCGCTGCTGGGTGCGCTCGGTGCTGCAGGCGGGGAGCAACCGGTCGCGGTCTCGGAACTAGCCTCCGCCATAGGCAAGCGGCGAGTGTCAGATCTGTCGGTGGCCCGGAACGAGCTGATCAACAAGGGCCTGGTGTACGCGCCTGAACGCGGCCTGCTGGCCTTCACTGTGCCCGGCATGCACCAGTTCATCGCTCGCCAGGACTGAGGCGGGCGCACCTCGCCCGGATGCGCCGCTGGGACCGACCCGCGCCGCGCGAGTATTTCTTCGGCGTTGACGCGTCTCCGCCAATGACCGTCCGGAGACCCGCACTCCCACCGCGGGGAAGCGCGGGTCAGCGGCAGATGAGTGCGTCTTGGAGCAGAGTTCTGGCAATCGGACAGACCAGCACCGAGTCAATCGCGGCTACTTGAGACTTCTCCTACGGCTGCGGCCCGGCCAGGCTGTTGTCGAGGTGCTCGGTGGGACGCTCTCTCGCGGCTGCCCAGCTTGTGGTTGTGGCTCTTCATCGGACTGCGCTCCCCTCGAGCACCGCTGGTGAGGTCGTGGCCCAAGAGGGGATTGCCGGGCTCGAAGTAGCTCTGCCCGCCTCGCCGACAGGTGTCGCCCGAACGGTGAGGAGGCAGCAGCATGAGTGATGTGATCGTGGGGGTGGATCCCCACAAGAAGTCGGTGACAATCGAGGCCATCGACGAGCAGGGAAAGAAGATGGCCACGGGCCGGTTCGGCACCGACACCCGGGACTACAAGGCGATGCTCGGGTACGCGCGTCAGCAGTGGCCGCACCACCGCTGGGCCATCGAGGGCGCCCATGGTGTGGGCCGGCCGCTGGCGCAGCGGCTGCTCGCTGACGGCGAGACGGTGGTCGACGTCCCGGCCAAGCTCGCGGCACGGGTGCGGGTCTTCGACACCGGACACGCCCGCAAGACCGACGCCACCGATGCTCATGCGATCGCGGCGGCAGCGTTGCGGACGCCAGACCTTCGGGTGCTCGCCTTTGACGAGGAGCTGGTCGCGCTGCGGCTGCTGGTCGACCGGCGCGACGAGTTGTCGGCGCGGCGGGTGCAGACCGTGAACCGGTTGCAACGGCTGCTCACCGAGCTCACGCCTGGGAAGGCGAAGAAGGACATCACCACCCTGCAGGCCAAGGCGATTCTCGCGACCGTGCGTCCGCGTGACCTCGCCGAGAAGACCCGACGTCGACTTGCTGTCGAGCAACTGGCCGAGCTGGTTGTGGTCGAGAAGAAGATCAAGACGCTGACCAAGGAACTCAAGGTCATGGTCCTGGCCCGCGGCTCGACGTTGATGGACCTGCCCGGTGTTGGACCGGTCGTGGCCGCCCGGATCCTGGCTGACGTCGGCGATGTCGCTCGGTTCGCTGACCGGAACCGGTTCGCGTCCTGGACCGGCACCGCACCCTTGGACGCGTCCTCTGGCGAGCATGTCCGACACCGTCTCTCTAGGGCCGGGAACCGGAAGATGAACCACATGCTGCACATCGCCGCAGCCACCCGGGCCCGGCTCGACACCGACGGCCGTCGCTACTACCGACGCAAGCTCGGCGAAGGCAAGACCCGGATGGAGGCCATGCGCTGCTTGAAGCGCAGGATCTCCGACGCGGTCTACCGCCAGCTCCTGACCGACGCCGAGCGAACACAGCTCGAAGCAGCGGTGGAGGAGGTTGGCACGGGTCCGGGAGGGCACTGCGGGGCGTCTCAAGAATCCAGCGCGGTCGACCTGCCCCCGCACATCGACACTTCGGATCAGCCACTTCCCGGACCCGAACAACCGACGCTACAACCGCCCATCCCAGTCAGGAAGAGTCAGAGAACGAAGTCCCCTCAGCCGACTGGTTGACAACAGAGGGGAGCCGGAATGACGCATCCTCGAAGCCTGGATGGTCAGGCAATCAGGCGGCGCTGGTCGAGTGGTTTGGCGGCTCGGCACGCTGCGGGACCCTTGACCATGACTGCACCGATCGTTCCGCACGCCTGTCGACGTCAGGTCTCGGAACCGGTCTTGGTCGAGGCCAGTCCTGCAGCCGCTGCGGCGAGCAGGAGCGCGCCACCGAGGTAGTAGACGGCCTCGATGCCATACAGGTCCGCGAGGGCGCCCCCGACCGCGAGGGAGAGGAGCCTGCCGCCTTGCCAGAGCACATCCATGGACGCGAACACCCGTCCGCGGACATGTTCGGGTGTCTCGGCTTGGAGCATGGAGTTGAACGTGACGGCACCGGTGGAGGTGCCGACA
>JALZMX010000263.1 GCA_030857985.1 Actinomycetota bacterium
CTCGCCGATCGACAGCGGGTTCAGCCGCTGCAGGTTGGGGTGACCCTCGAGGAACAGGATGCGGTGGATGAGCAGGTCGGCGTGCTTCATCTCGTCGATCGACTCGGAGTAGGTGTAGTCGGCGAGCTTGGTGAAGCCCCAGTTCCGCTGCATCGCGGCGTGCAGGTAGTACTGGTTGACGGCCGTCAGCTCGTTGGTCAGAACCTCGTTGAGGACCTCGAGAACCGCCTCGTTGCCATGCATGTTCGTGCCCCTCTGTCGGGTGGTGTCGGACGCCCTTAGCCTGCGAGGGACTCGCGGTCAGCTGCAGGGAAGTCCATCTCACCACGCCGGCGCTGCTCCGCTGCCTGCTCGCAGACTCGACGGAGCGCGGGAAGGCATCCACCGCAGCCGGTTCCGGCCTGCGTGGCCCGAACGACGCCGCGCAACCCGTCCGCTCCCGCGTCGAGCACCCCGCAGATGCGACCGTCGTTCACGCCGTGGCAGTGACAGATGACCATGCTCAGGTCCGTCCGGCTGTCGAGGCGGCTGGGCGGACCGCCTGTCCGCCCACCTGCGCGGCGGCAGCACCGAGCAGGACGGCCGCGAGCAACGCGAGCGGCGTCGGCAGCACCGCGAGGGCCGGCACGGCCGTGAATCCGGCGACGCCGGTCGCGACGAGCGCCCGGATCCGGGTGCAGCTGCCCACGTGTTCCTCCTCGGCTTAGGGCAACCTCACCTCACTTGACCGCTCAGGTCAAGGGACGTCTCACGGAATCACGACGGTACGGGCGCCCGCGCCCCGTTCCATGTCGGCGAACGCCGCGTCGATCCCGTCCAGACCGACCGTTCGGGTGATGAGGGCCCCGAGGTCGAGGCGACCCTGCTCGGCGTAGGCCAGGATCTTCGGGATGTCGGTGCGCGGGTCGGCCCCGCCGTAGACGCAGCCGCGGATGGTGCGGGCGAAGTGGAACAGCTCGAGTGCGGTGAAGCTGACCTGCTGGTCCTTGCCGCCGATGCCGACGATGGTCGTGCTGCCGCCGCGGCGGGTGGCCGACCAGCAGGTGCGGATCGTGTGCGCGAGGCCGACGCAGTCGAAGGCGTGGTCGACCCCGCGGCCGCCGGTCAGCGCCCGGACCTGCCGAGCCAGCTCGCCACCCGCCTCCAGCGGGTCCGTGGCCCCCATCGTCAGCGCCAGTTCGAGCTTGGCCGGGGAGCGGTCGACGACGATCACCCGGCCTGCCTCGGCGAGGCGGGCGCCCTGCACCACTGACAGACCCACACCGCCGAGACCGACGACCAGAACCGATTGGCCTGCAGAGACTTTCGCTGTGTTGAGCACCGCTCCGACTCCGGTCATCACCGCGCAGCCGACCAGCGCCGCCTGCTCGAGCGGGACCCCGTCCGGGACCGGCAGCACCGCGCGCGCCGACACGACCGTCTCCTGCGCGAAGCCCCCGATCGACAGTCCTGGGTAGACGTCCTGGCCGTCGACCTTCGCATACGGAGCGGCTGCCGCATCGCTCGAGTGCTCGCACAGCCACGGCTCGCGCTGCCCGCAGAACCAGCACGCCCCGCAGGGCGGCGCCCAGCACAGGACCACCCGGTCACCGGCTCGGGTCGCGGTCACGCCGTCGCCGACCGAGGCGACGGTGCCGGCTGACTCGTGACCGAGCACGACCGGCATCGCCTGGCGCAGGGTGCCCCGCGCCAGGCTCAGGTCGCTGTGACAGACCCCCGTTGCCGCGATGCGGACGCGCACCGAGCCGGGTCCCGGCTCGGGCAGGTCGAGCTCGGCCGGGCGCAGCTTCTCGCCCGGGGCGGACAGGACAGCGGCGCGCACTATGCCTAGCCGGCCCGGCGGCCGGGCCACGTCACGAAAGCCTCTGTGGTCATGACGTTCTCAGGTGAGTCGCTGTCCCAGGCGTCGTGGCCGAGTTGGTGAATGACCGAGCCGAACACGTCGAGACCCGTCAGGAAGACCTCGTCGGAGTCCATGCGCTGCAGCCCACCACATCCCGTCCCATCAGCAAAGACAGGGGCACACTGAACCGGTGACAGTCGTGTGGGCGGGAGACTTCCCCGACCCGTACGTCCTTCGCGTCGGCTCGTCCTACCTGGCCTTCGCGACGCAGACACGCGACCTGGACGTACAGGTCATGGCCTCCCCGGACCTGCAGAACTGGACCCACCTCGGCAACGCGCTGGCCGCCCTGCC
>JALZMX010000121.1 GCA_030857985.1 Actinomycetota bacterium
CTGCTGCGGCTGGTCCGGGTTGGGCCACCGCGGCGGCCGGTGGGCAGGGACGCGCTGGAAGGCGATGCCCGATGTCGTGTCGGTCTCAGCGATCACCACCCAGTCGTCCGCGTGGTAGGTCACCGGCTTACCGATCAGCTCGGAGTAGAAGGTGGCCAGCGCCACTGGGTCCGGACAGTCGATGACCACGTGGTGCAGGCGACCGATCATGCCTGCCACTGTGCCATGCTCGAACGTGGCGCGATCGCGGGGACGGTGCGGCTCCTCGACGCCCTCGTGGTCGGCGAGACCAGCGCCCTGCTGCTCGAGGCCTGCGAGCCCGGCACCGCCCTGTCCCAGGCTCTGCCGCAACTGGAGCAGGATGAGGTGGTCGCCGGCCTGCTGCGCCGACTCTGGATCCAGCTGGCCACAGGCCATCCGTTCCGCACGCTGCAGAGCATGTGCGACTGGTGGGCGGACGAGTTCGAAGCGAAGTACCAGGCCGCCAGGTCGCTGGCCCCCCAGCTCGACCTGGTCTGGCCAGGGTCGGCATCGAGTTGTTCCGGGGCTTGCCGAGCACGGCCGGGCGCTCGGTGCTCTTGTGCACCGACTTGCACCCGGAGAACGTGTTGGCCGCCACGCGTGAGCCCTGGCTGGTCATCGATCCGAAGCCGTACCTGGGCGACCCGACGTACGACCCGCTGCAGCATGCTCAACTTCCCCGACCGTCTCGCCGCGGATCCCGCCGGCTTCGCGCGGCGCATGGCCGACCTTCTGGGCCTCGACGTCGAACGGCTACGGCTGTGGCTGTTCGCCCGCTGTATGCAGGAGTCCGTCGACCAGCCATACCTCCGGAGTACGGCGACCGCCCTCGCGCCCTGACATGGTATGCCGAAGCAGCAATATACGATGAAAAGCCTCCATGTATGATGAGCGGATGGAGACGGTTCAGGCCAAGGTGACGCGCAACGGCCAGGTTTCGCTGCCTGCGGAGTTACGACATCGGTGGGGCGCCGACTCGCTCCTGGTGATCGACCGCGGCGACTACGCCATCGTGCGGCCGATCCCAGCCGACCCGGTCACCGCGCTGCGAGGCACCCACGCTGGGCCGGGACCCAGGACCGAACAAGCCAGAGCCGCCGAGCGGGTGGCAGAGCAGGCGGCTGAGCGGCAGGGCAGATCCGGTCGATGACCGTGCTCGACGCGTATGCGGTGCTCGCGTACCTCCGCGACGAGGCGGCTGCCGAACCGGTCACCGAGCTGCTGCGCGCGCCCACCGTGCTCTCGTCGGTCAACGCGGCGGAAGTCATCGATCAGCTCGTGCGCGTGTACGGCCGCGACCCTGACGACGTGCACGCCGACCTGGCGGTGCTGTCACACACCGGCATGCACCTGTCCCCGGTCCCAGCCGATGTCGGGATGGCCGCGGGCCGTCTGCGGGCACGCCACTATCACCGCGAACGGATGGCGGTCAGCCTCGCCGATTGCGTGGCCGCGGCAATCGCCCTGTCCACCGGACGCCCGCTGGCGACCGCCGACGCCGCTCTCGCCACCATGATCCGCGCCGAAGGAGGAAGCCCTCACGCTCTGCCGGACAGCGCCGGTCGACTGCCGTAACGGGTCCACCAGCCGTCCTTGTCACGTCGTCCGGCGTAAACCGGTCGCGGACGACAGGCGACAGCGCCATTTCGGTGTCGCATCTGCCCACTTTCTCCGCTGGCGGGAAGGAGAACGCCGTGGAGGCCGCCGAGAAGGATTCCGTCGGAGCTACCGCCGCGCCCTGAGCTCCAGGCGGTCACCCACAGTGCGGACGTCGTACGACGGCTGTGGCACCGTTGCCGGACCAGCCGCGACGCTGCCGTCGGTGAGGCGGAAGTGGCTGCCATGCCAGGGACATTCCACGCAGCCCACGTCCGAGCCGACCAGCTGGCCCTCCTCGAGCGGACCGCCGTAGTGGCTGCAGGTCGCACCCAGCGCATACACCTGGCCGCCCTTGCGGGCGAGGACGACTGACTGGCCGGCCACCTCCACCCGGCGCAACTTGCCCTCGGCCACCTCCGCGGTGGCAGCGGCGTCGGTCCAGTCTCGAGGCTTCTTCTGTTCGTCGGCGTTGCGGTTGACGCCGACACCCTGGCTGTAGGCGAGGTGTCCGCCGAGGTAGCCACCGACGGCGAGTCCGGCGGCACCGGCCAGCGCGAGGTTGCGGCCGCGGCTCTGGTCGCCACGGCGGCGGGCCAACCAGCTGGCGCCGTACAGCAGCGCGGCCACGTTGTTGGCGGCTGCGTGCACGAGCCCGACCCGTTTCGGCCGGCGGAAGGCCCCCAGCTCCGACCAGTCCGCGTATCCGGCTGCGGCGGTCGGTAGGACGAGCAGCACCCCGGCGCCGACCAGTCGCTGGGCCGCACGACGGGTCGCCTCGTCGCCGGTGAGATCGAGCAGCGAGGCGCCCGACCACATCCCGATCGGCAGCGCGACCAGCAGCGGGTGCAACTGGTGGCCGAGCCAGCGCCCGTGCAGCGCATCCTTCACCGCCCCGCGCGGCAGCAGCTTGTCCACCGCCCGATTGACTGCGTCGGCTGCCGGGTCCAGCTGCTGCGCCTGCTCTGCCTTGCCGACCAGGGTCGACCACCACATGTGAGCCTCCTCGCGTCGCCGATGTGTGCGAGCGTAGCGACCGGGTCGAGAAACGTCGCCGACCTGGTAGCTGTCTCCGAGTCCTAGTCCGCCTTGCCCTTGATCAGGTCGATGATCAGACGTGAGCGTCCGTCGGGTTCGGTGGCGCTCGTGGTCATTGCGCAGTCGGCCAGCAGCCGCAACAGCTGTGACCCGGTGTCCGCCTCCGGCGCGTCATCCGATCCCGCCTCGGCGGTCACGCGCACCTCGGCGTCGAGGACGCGGAACAAGCAGCTCAGCATGGCTCCGGCCTGCGCATGGACGATGAGAAAGGAGCAGGCCTCGTCCACGGCTACCCGGAAGTCCGCGACGTCCTCCGCACCGAATCCGACGTGGCGTCCCAGGTCGGCGGCCAGCGCACGGATGACCGGCAGATGACCGAGGTCGGCGTCGAGCATCAGCGCGATGTCGTCGAACGGTGTCGGCTCTTCCCTCGGCACCACCATCACCTCCCGGATCGAGGGGTGTCTGCTGGAGTGGTGCCCAGCCGAGGCCGCGGCCAACCTTCGCACGCGCGGCCGATTGCAGCCGCGCGCTCCATCTCGGCGGTGATTGACCTGCGGCGCGGCGGGTAACCGTTGGGCGCAGTTTTCGTACCGAGAGACGGGAGACACCATGACCGAGCTGCCTGAGGACCTGTCGACTCCGGATCCCATGCCCGATGCGGACCCGGACAACGCGGCCGAGGAGCTGGATGAGGACCGCCTCAGTGTCGACCCGCTCGAGCAGGGCGTCGAACCGCCGGAGCGCTACACCGGGGCGGACCGGTTCGGCACCACGCCGTACGAGCAGAGCCAGGGTCAGGATCTCGAGCACCGGCTACGCGAAGAACGCCCCGACGTCGTCGAGGACGAGATCGAGGGCCCCAGTGGTGCTGGCGCGGCGGCACCGGCGTCGGCGGACGAGGACGAGGCCGGCAGCACCTCCGGCGCTGCCGACGATCAGCTGGAGTCGGTCGTCGACGTCACGACCGGAAACCAGGCCGTACCGGTCGACGACACCACCTGAGCTGGCTCGCCGAATGTCATCGTCGAGTGAGGAGCATCGGTGGGCGGGCTGAGCCATCCCGTACGGCTGGTACCGTCGGCCTTCCTCGCCGCGATCGTCATCGGTTCCGCGCTGCTGATGCTCCCCGCCTCCCGGGTCGACGACAGCACGGCGGACCTCATGCCCGCGCTGTTCACGTCGGTCTCGGCGGTGTGCGTGACCGGGCTGACCACCGTGGACACCGCGACGTACTGGACACCCTTCGGGCAGGCGGTGATCCTCGCGCTCGTCCAGGTCGGTGGGTTCGGCATCACGACGCTGGCGACCATGCTCGGGCTGCTGGTCGGCGGTCGGGTCGGGCTGCGCAGCATGCTCGTCACGCAGACCGAGACCCACACCCTGGACCTGGGCGACATACGTGCGGTGCTGCGCCGGGTCGCGGTCACCATGGTGGCCGTCGAGGCCGTGCTGACGGTCGTGCTGGCGCTCCGCTTCAGGACGGCGTACGACGACTCGACGGCGACCGCAGCCTGGCACGGGCTCTTCCACGCGGTGTCCGCCTTCAACAACGCTGGGTTCGCCCTCTACAGCGACAACCTGATCGGCTTCGTCGGCGACGGGTGGATCATGCTGCCGATCTGCCTGGGCGTGGTTGCCGGCGGCATCGGGTTCCCGGTCCTTGCCGAGCTGTTTCGTCAGCGACGGCGCCCCGACCACTGGTCGGTCCACACCCGGATCACCGTGTACGGGTCTCTCCTGCTCCTCGCCGGAGGGACCGCGGTGTTCCTCGGCTTCGAATGGGCGAACCCGGCGACGCTCGGCCCGTTGGCCGTCGACGACAAGCTGGTCGCCGGCGTCACCGGTGGGGTGATGCCGCGTACGGCGGGCTTCAACAGCGTCGACTACGCCGACATCACGCCCGAGACGATGTCGGTCAACTATGTCCTGATGTTCATCGGCGGCGGCAGCGCCGGGACCGCCGGCGGCATCAAGGTCACCACCTTCTTTCTGCTCGCCTTTGTCATCTGGGCCGAGGTACGCGGTGAGCGTGACGTCGTCGTCGGTCACCGTCAGGTGGGTGCCGGCGCCCAGCGTCAGGCGCTGTCCGTCGCGCTGCTCGGGGTGGCCGCGGTCGCGACCGGGACGCTCCTCGTGCTGGTCCTCACCGACTACTCGCTCGACGTGGTGATGTTCGAGTCGATCTCGGCGTTCGCGACCGTCGGGTTGTCGACCGGGATCACGCCTGACCTGCCGCCGGCGGCGCAATCCGTGCTGATGGGCTTGATGTTCGTGGGCCGAGTCGGCACGATCACCGTGGCGTCCGCGCTGGCACTGCGGCACCGTCATCGGCTGTACCAACTACCCGAGGAGCGACCCATCGTTGGCTAGGAACACCAAGCCGTCCGCCCCCGAGTCGGTCCTCGTCGTCGGTTTGGGTCGCTTCGGCGGAGCCGTGGCCGAGTCGCTGGTGCGGCTCGGGCACGAGGTACTCGGCATCGACGAGGACCCGGTGCTGGTGCAGCGCTGGGCCAACGAGTTGACCCATGTGGTCCGGGCGGACTCCACCGACGAAGAAGCACTCCGTCAGGTCGGCGCCGCCTCGTTCGATCGAGCGGTCGTCGGCATCGGGACCGACGTCGAGGCCAGCGTGCTGACCGTGCTGACCCTGACCCAGCTCGGTGTGCACGACGTCTGGGCCAAGGCGATCACCCGCAAGCACGGCCAGATCCTGGAGCGGGTCGGTGCCGACCACGTGGTCTTCCCCGAGACCGCGATGGGTGAGCGCGTCGCTCATCTGGTCACCGGCGCGATGATCGACTACATCGAGTTCGACGACGGGTTCTCCATCGCGCGCACGAAGGCACCCGCCGAGTCCATCGGCAAGACGCTCGCCGACTCGGCTCTGCGCAGCAAGTACGGTGTCACGGTCGTCGGGGTGAAGCGCTCAGGTGAGGACTTCACCTACGCCCGGCCGGAGACGCAGGTGCACGGACGCGACGAGCTGATCGTCTCCGGTGCGACCCCGCAGGTCGAGAGGTTCTGTGCACTCAACCATCTCGGTGCCGACTGACCGGGCCGACCGACTGGGCCGCCTGACTTAGCCGACCGACGGGGCCGGCCGACTGGGGTGTCCGACCGATGGCATGGGTGGCAGGACGCGGGGTCGCCGGCTTGCGCTAATCTGGACTCATGCGAGCGAACCTGCTTCTTACCGAGCCGCGCTGACCGGCACCACGTCGGCGCGGCCACCCCTCCTGTGCGAGGGGTTTTTTTCTGCCCACGAACCACGCGAGACAGCAGGAGAACGGCGCGATGAGCCAGCAGAGCACATCACCGCAGACGCCCGCTTCCGAGCCCGGACCCGAGCGCGCGGCGGCGGCGTACGACGTCAAGGACGTCCAGGACAGGTGGCGTCCCGTCTGGGACAAGCTCAATCCGTTCCAGGCCCGCGACGACGGTTCGAGCGAGCGGCGTTGCTACCTGCTCACGATGTTCACCTACCCCTCCGGTGACCTGCACATGGGCCACGGCGAGGTGCTGGCGCTGCACGACGTGCTCGCCCGTTACTGGACGCTGCGCGGCTACGACGTGCTGAACCCGATCGGCTGGGACTCCTTCGGTCTGCCGGCCGAGAACGCTGCGATCAAGCGCAACGAGAACCCCGCGCGGTTCACCTACGACAACATCGAGACGCAGGCCGAGTCGATGCGCCGCTACGCGCTCAGCTTCGACTGGTCGCGCCGGCTGCACACCTCCGACCCGGAGTACTACCGCTGGACACAGTGGTTGTTCCTACGCTTCTTCGAGCGTGGGCTGGCCTACCGGAAGCAGTCGTTCGTCAACTGGTGCCCGAACGACCAGACCGTGCTGGCCAACGAGCAGGTGGTGGCAGGTGCGTGTGAGCGCTGCGGCGCGCAGGTGACCAAGCGCGAGCTGACCCAGTGGTACTTCCGCATCACCGACTATGCGCAGCGCCTGCTCGACGACATGGACCGGTTGGAGGGGCGCTGGCCGGATCGGGTGCTGGCGATGCAGCGCAACTGGATCGGTCGCTCCGAGGGCGTCTATGTCGACTTCCGTATCGAGGGTCGCGACGAGCCGGTCAGCGTCTTCACCACCCGTCCGGACACCTTGTACGGCGCGACGTTCTTCGTGGTGGCTCCGGAGGCGAGGCTGGCCGCGGAGATCTGCGCACCGGAGCAGCGGGAGGCGTTCGACGCCTACCGGGAGCAGACCAAGCTGGCCAGCGAGATCGAACGGCAGTCCACTGAGCGGGAGAAGACCGGGGTCTTCCTCGGGGTGCACGCCATCAATCCCGTCAACGGTGAACCGATACCGGTCTGGGCGGCCGACTACGTGCTGGCCGAGTACGGCACCGGCGCGATCATGGCAGTGCCGGCGCACGACCAGCGCGACCTCGACTTCGCGCGCCGCTTCGGTATCGAGGTGCGCCGGGTCGTCGACACCGGGCAACCCGACCCCGCCGAGTCGGGCATCGCGACGACTGGCGACGGCGGCTACGTCAACTCGCCGAGCCTGGCGGGCCTGCAGGGCAAGGAAGCCGGTGTCGCGGGCATCACCGAGCAGCTGGTGGCGGAGGGGCGCGGCAGCAGTGCCGTCACGTTCCGGCTGCGCGACTGGTTGTTGTCTCGGCAGCGGTACTGGGGGTGCCCGATCCCGATCGTGCACTGCACTGTGTGTGGCGAGGTGGCGGTTCCCGACGAGGAGCTGCCGGTCACGCTGCCCGACCTGCGCGGCGCCGACCTGGCCCCCAGGGGCACGTCGCCGCTGGCGGCCGCCACCGACTGGGTCGAGACAATGTGCCCCTCCTGCGGCGGTCCGGCCCGGCGCGACACCGACACCATGGACACCTTCGTCGACTCCTCCTGGTACTTCCTGCGCTACTGCTCGCCGCGCTACCCCGACGGCCCGTTCGACCCGGAGGCGGTGCGCCGCTGGATGCCGGCGAAGCAGTACGTCGGGGGCGTCGAGCATGCGATCCTGCACCTGCTCTACAGCCGCTTCTTCACCAAGGTGCTGCACGACATGGGCATGGTCGACTTCGTGGAGCCGTTCGATGCCCTGCTGAACCAGGGCCAGGTGATCAACCGGGGCCGCAAGATGAGCAAGTCGCGCGGCAACGGGGTCGACCTGGGCGAGCAGATCGACAGGTACGGCGTGGACGCGGTGCGGCTCACCATGGTCTTCGCCGGTCCGCCGGAGGACGACATCGACTGGGCCGACCTGTCTCCGGGAGGGTCGCTGAGGTTCCTGCAGCGCGCCTGGCGGGTGGCCGGTGAGGTGAGCAGCGACCCGGGTGCCGACCCGGCAACGGGAGATGTCGCCCTTCGCACGGTCACGCACAAAGCCGTGCACGAGGCCGCCGAGCTGGTCGAGTCGTTCCGCTTCAACGTGATGGTCGCCCGGGTCATGGAGCTGGTGAACGCCACCCGCAAGGCGATCGACTCTGGATGCGGTCCGGCGGACCCCGCCGTACGCGAGGCGGCGGAGGCCACCGCGGTGCTGCTGAGCCTCGTCGCGCCCTACACCGCGGAAGACATGTGGGACCGGCTCGGCCACCAGCCGAGCGTGGCACTGGCCGGCTGGCCGGAGGTCGACGAGTCCTTGCTGGTCGAGGAGTCGGTGACCTGCGTCGTGCAGGTGGGCGGCAAGGTGCGGGCCAAGCTCGACGTACCGCCCGACATCGGCGAGCAGCAGCTGCGGGAGCTGGCGCTTGCCGACGAGCGGGTGCAGCGGTCGTTGGACGGCGCCGCGGTCCGCACGGTCATCGTCCGGGCTCCCCGGCTGGTCAATGTGGTTCCAGCGGGCTGAGCTCCACCGGATTCGTCTGCGATCGATCGGCGGGAAACCTCCGAGTGACCGCAGACGAATCGGGTTGGGGCACGCCGTCAGCGGGGGAGTGGGTGCTGGGTGCTGGCGGCGGCGGCCCTCGACCCGGCCGAGGCGGACGCGGCGGCGACGACCCGCTCCAGCGGCCCGCGGCCGACCGACCAGCGCCACAGAGCGCCGAGCACCAGCGTCGCACCGACGTGGGCGGCGTACAGAGCCCAGGTGCCTCGTGGCGGACCGAGCTCGGCGGACAGCGCCCAGACGTGCAGGGTGTACAGGGTCAGGGTCATCGTGCCGGCGGCGAAGAGGACTCCCGAGAGGCGTGGCAGCAGCCTGCCGGCGAGCAACGACAAGCCCAGCACCAGCAACGACGTACCGATCGTGTGCAACAGGTCGATCGGCGTGCTCGAGTGTGGGGCCCACACCGTCAGCCACCACCAGGAGGTCGGCGGCGTGGTGCCGTAGAAACCGTGCACCAGACCCTGCTCGAGCGATCCTTCCAACGGGAACGACTTCGGCACGCTCGACTCCAGCACCGCCAACCCGCCGCCGCGATGCAGCAGCAGCGTCGCCAGCGACCAGGTCACCAGGGCGAGGGCGCCCCCGAGCAGTGTCAGCCGCACGGCGACCCGGTTGGAGTCGAGCCGGCAACGCCCGACCGCCATCCCGGCGAACAGGTACGCCAGCCAGCTGAACGCCGGGTAGAAGCCGGTCAGCGTCAGCTCGGTGAGCAGTGCGACCGGCTCGGCGACCAGCAGCTCGACGGACGGGCTGACCAGCAGCGGCGGATCCAGCTGGGCGCGGACGAGGTGACTGAGCACGGGCGCGAGCAGCGCCCAGCCGACGGCGAGTGCCGCCAGCGCTCTGGCACCGAGTCCGATGAACGGCAGCGCAAGCACGAACAGCATCGCGTAGTAGGTCAGGATCACTGCGACCCCGGACCCCAGCTCGCCCAGCAGCAGCCCGACCAGGCCGATCGCCAGAGCCCGGGCTACCAGACCGGCTCGGGCTGCGGACAGCCCCCGCCCGTGCAGCGGCTGGCCGCGGCCGGTGACCAGAGCCACGCTGACACCGGCGAGCACCGCGAACAGAGCGGCCGAGCGCCCGCCGGCGATCTGCTGGTGCCAGGTGACGCGGTCGCCGCTCGGGTCGGTGGCGTACAGGATGTGGGTTGCCATCATCCCGAGCAGCGCGAGGCAGCGCGCGATGTCGACTCCGGTGATCCGCCCGGGCCGTCGGGCCGAGCTCTCCGCCCGCTCACCGACGTAGGGGCCTCCGGACGGTAACCTCGCGCCCATGGTCCCTCCACCCGGCCGCCGCGTGGCCATCGTCACCGACTCGACCTCGATGCTGCCCGAGTCGCTGGTGGTCGAGCGAGGGATCACCGTGGTGCGGCTGCAGGTGGTGATCGGCGCTCGAGCGTATGACGAGGGTACGCAGGCGACACCTGAGACGGTGGCCGAGGCGCTTCGGGAGTGGACCCCGGTGAGCACGTCGCGGCCGTCACCGCAGGAGTTCCTCGAGGTGTATCGCGGCTTGGCCGCGGACGGCGCGGAGGCGATCGTCTCGATCCACCTCTCCGGTGAAGTGTCGGGAACATACGAGTCCGCGCAGCTCGCCGCCCGAGAGTCGCCGGTCCCCGTCGAGGCCGTGGACACCCGCCAGGTCGGCATGGCGACCGGATTCGCCGTACTCTCTGCCGCGGATGCGCTGGATGCCGGCGATCGGGACGACACCGCCCGCGCGGTAGCCACCACCGCCGCCGCGGTCGCGGTCAAGCGCGCCGCTGCGACCCGAGTGCTGTTCTACGTCGACACGCTGGAGTACCTACGCCGAGGTGGTCGGATCGGAGCTGCGGCCAAGCTGCTCGGCTCGGCGCTGGCGGTCAAGCCGCTGCTGCAGGTGCAGGATGGCCGGATCGTGCCGCTGGAGAAGGTCCGCACCTCGGCGCGTGCGGTCAGCCGGCTCGAGGACCTGGCCGTCGAGTACGCCGGGGTCGGCGACGTCGACGTGGCGGTGGCGCATCTGGCGAACCCCGACCGCGCCGAGGACCTCGCACAGCATCTGCGTAAGCGGCTCTCCGGAGAGCGGAGTGTGGTCGTCGGCGAGGTAGGCGCGGTCATTGGTGCCCACGTGGGTCCAGGCATGCTCGCGGTTGCGGTCAGCCCGCGGCTCTGATCCGGTTTCCGTCCACCGGCACCGAGGGCGCGGCCTCTGTCCACAGCCGCTCGACTGGGCGCTGACAGCGGTAGGGGGCTCCCCCTAGCGTCGCCGGCATGCGTGCTCGTCAGCGTCCCGATCCGGAGGCGGCAGCAGCCGCCCGTCGTCGGCTGCAGCTGCTCGGCGCCGAGCTGTCGGCATCGGTGACCTCCCCGGTGCCCCCTGCGGAGTCGGCGGCCCCGGTGTCGGCGGCCCCGGTGTCGTCACCGTCGGCGTCGGTGCGGAGCCCGCCCGAGCCGGTTCCGGCGCCTCACAGCGGAGCCGGCCGGCACGCGCGCGAGGTGCTGTCGCTGCGCCAGCGCTGCGCCGCGAGGCTCGCCGACAGTCTGCCGCCGACGTTTCGGGGGCGGTTGGGAGTGACGTCGCAGCACGTCACGATCGTCGCGCTGGCCCTCGCCGCAGCCCTCGCCGCGGCGGCGTGGTTCGTGCTGGGCGCCCGGGTGGAGCCGTTGCCGCCAGCGCCTGCTGCCTCACCTCCGCCGCTACCGCCGTCCCCCTCGGCGCTGCCGTCGTCGGCCGTAACCGCCCCCGAACCCACCGCGGCCGGCGCCATCACGTCCGTGCCGGACGACGTGGGCGCCTCGACTGTCCTGGCGCTCGTGGTCGACGTGGCCGGGAAGGTCCGGCGCCCGGGCATCGTCGAGCTGCCGGTGGGCGCGCGGGTCATCGACGCGCTGGAGGCGGCCGGTGGTGCCCGCCCCGGCGTCGACCTCACCTCGCTGAACCTGGCCCGGGCGCTCGTCGACGGTGAGCAGATCGTCGTCGGCACCACCATGAACGTGGTAGCCCCGCCGCCCGCACCATCGGGCGCGGTGGTCGGCAGTCCCAGCGCCGCGCCGGTGGTCAACCTCAACTCCGCGACTCCCGAACAGCTTGACGAGCTGCCCGGGGTGGGGCCGGTGACGTCGGCCAGCATCATCGACTGGCGCACCGAGCACGGCGGATTCACTGCGGTCGAGGAACTGCTCGAGGTGTCGGGGATCGGCGAGGTCACGCTGGCCGAGCTCCGCCCCTACGTCACGGTGTGACGTGCTCGCTCCCACCGCCGCTGCTACCGCGGCGGACGGGTCGGAGCTGGCCGGCGCGGACGAGGACCGCCCCGACTTCCGGCTGGTCCTCCCCGCCCTGGCCACGTGGATCGCCGCCGCCTCGGCGCTCGGGTTGGCGTCCGGCACTTCGCTTCTCGTGGCCGCCACCCTGCTCGTCGCGGGGGTGGCCTACCTAGGGCGTCGCCCCCTTGTCGCGCTGCCGTTGCTGCTCACGGCGGCGGCCTTCGCGCTGGCCGCGTTGCGCGTCACCGGCGTGCAGATCGGTCCCGTCACCGACCTGGCCGCCGAGCGGGCGACGGTCAGTGGGGAGGCGACGGTGCTGACCGACCCGATGGTGCGACCGGGTGACTTCGAAGACTTCGTGCTGCTGCGGGTACGCCTCGACGAGGTCACGGGTCGTGGCCGGACCCATCTGGTGCGCAGCCCGGTGCTCGTGATCGGTGCGCTCGACTGGAGCGAAGTCGTCCCCGGACAGCGGGTGCAGTTCTCCGGTCGGCTCGACGCTGCGGACTCCGGCGACCTTGCCGCCGTGCTGATCGCCCGCGGCCCACCCGAGGTGGTGGCCGACCCAGGTCTCGTGGCGGCCGCGGTCAACGACCTGCGCGCCGGCCTGCGCGACTCGGTCTCGGCATTGCCACCGGGGGAGCGCGCGCTGGTGCCGGCCCTGGTCGACGGCGACGACACCGGTATGCCTGAGCAGGTCGCCGACGAGTTCCGCACCACTGGGCTCACCCACCTGCTGGCGGTCTCGGGGGCGAACCTCACGCTGGTGCTCGCCTTTGTGCTCACGAGCGGCCGCTGGTGCGGGGTGCGGGCACGCGGCCTGCTGATGCTCGGCGTGCTCGGCGTCGTCGGTTTCGTCCTGCTGGCGCGGCCGCAGCCGAGCGTGCTGCGGGCGGCGGCGATGGGCGTGGTGGCGTTGGCGGGACTCACCGCCGGCGGGCGACGGCGGGGGAGTAGGGCCCTGTCCGCAGCGGTGCTGGTTCTGCTGCTGATCGACCCGTGGCTGTCCAGGTCGCCGGGGTTCCTGCTCTCCGTGCTGGCCACTGCCGGCATCCTGCTACTGGCCCCGCTGTGGCGTGACCGGATGTCCACCTGGATGCCGCGCTGGCTGGCCGAGGCGGTCGCGGTGCCGTTGGCCGCCCAGGTCGTCTGCACGCCTGTGGTGGCGGCGCTGTCGAGCCAGGTCAGCCTGGTCGCCGTCGTCGCCAACCTGCTGGCGGCTCCGGCGGTGGGTCCGACCACCGTTCTCGGGGTCATCGCGACACTCGTCGCGGTCGTCTCCGAGCAACTCGCCGCCGTGGTGGGTTGGCTCGCAGGTCGGGCGGCATGGTGGATCATCACCGTCGCCGAGCACGGTGCCGCGCTGCCGGGAGCCGACGTCCCATGGCCGGCGTCCTTGACCGCGCTGCTCGCACTGACGCTGGCGTGCGCAGGCATCGTCGCGCTGCTGTCGCGGCTGCTGCGGCGGCGCTGGTGGAGCCTCGCGGTCGCTGCCCTGCTGCTCGCGGTCGTCACCCGACCGCTGGACGCGATGGGCTGGCCGCCCTCCGGGTGGGCTCTGGTGGCGTGCGACGTCGGGCAGGGTGACGCGCTCGTGCTTGACGCCGGCGAGGGATCTGCGGTCGTCGTCGACACCGGTCCGGACCCGGCCGCAGTGGACCGCTGCCTGGACCGGCTCGAGGTGTCTCGGGTAGCCCTGGTTGTGTTGACCCATCTGCATGCCGATCACATCGGTGGACTCGGCGGTGTGCTGGCGGGGCGGGCGGTTGGCGAGATCCAGGTCAGCGCGGCCGCGTCAGCCTCGCCGGCGCTCGACGTCGTGCTCGGGACCGCCGCCGCTGCCGAGGTGCCGGTACGCCGTGTCGGCTACGGCGACGCCGGAGCAGTCGGCGGTGTCGCCTGGTCGGTGGTGTCACCGGGACCCACGCTGCAGCCGTTGACCGCGGCGAACACCAGCGGCACCGAGAACAACGCCAGCGTCGTCATGCTCGTCCAGGTGCGCGACGTACGCCTGCTGCTGACCGGCGACATCGAGCCAGAGGCGCAGGTCTCCTTGTTGCGCTCCGGCGTCGACCTCGATGTCGAGGTGCTCAAAGTGCCGCATCACGGTTCGGCGCACCAGGACCCTGACTTCCTCGCCGCCACCAGTCCCGAAGTGGCGGTGGTGTCTGCGGGGGAGGACAACGGCTACGGCCACCCCGCACCGGAGACCCTCCGGCTGCTGGACGGAATGGGCAGCCGGGTCCTGCGCACCGATCTCCACGGCGACGTTGCGATCGTCGTCACCGGTGCCGACACAGCGGTGGTCACTCGCTGACGCCCTGACCCGCTGGGGCCCCATGGTGGCATGCTGTCCGCGATGCCCCCTGCTCCTGCCGCCTCCGACTCCGTCGGCGCGGTGACGCTGATCACCGGTCCCGAGGAGTTCCTCGCCGAGCGCTCGGTGCGTGCTGTGGTCGACGCAGTCCGCGCGGTCGACGGTGACGCCGACGTGACCGAAGTCGTCGGTGCCGACGTGGGCGCCGACGCGCTCGCCGAACTGACCAGCCCTTCGTTGTTCGCGTCGTCCCGTGCCGTCGTGGTCCGACAGATCCAGGACCTGTCCGAGCGTGCGGGGGAGGCGATCGTGCGCTACTGCGACCGGCCGGATCCCGACGTCGCCCTCGTGCTCGTCCATCCGGGCGGCCAGAAGGGAAGAGGCCTGGTCGACCAGCTGCGCAAGGCCGACACGGTCGAGATCAGCTGCGAGGCGATGAAGCCTTACGACTTACCACGGTTCGTTGCCACCGAGATCCGACGCCTCCGGGGAGTGATCGACGAGGAGGCGGCCAGGCTGCTGGTGGACGCAGTGGGTGCCGACCTGCGGGCCCTCGCTGCTGCGGCGAGCCAGCTGAGCAACGACTTCGCACCGGAGCCGATCAGCGCCGAGGTGGTCGGGCGCTACTTCGGCGGGCGCGCTGAGGTCAAGGGCTTCGCGGTGGCTGACGCGGCACTCGGGGGCAGGAGCGCGGACGCGCTGGAGCAGCTGCGCTGGGCGCTCGGCAACGGGGTGGCGCCGGTGCTGCTGACCAGCGCGTTCGCCGGCGGCCTGCGAGGACTGGCGCGCTTGGTCTCGGCCCCACGGGGGCTGCGTGAGGCCGACCTCGCCCGTGAGGTCGGCGTACCTCCTTGGAAGCTGAAAACGCTGAGGGCGCAGTCGCGCGGCTGGCATCCCATCGGCCTCGCCACTGCGATCACCGCCGTGGCCCGCGCCGACGCCGATGTCAAAGGCGCCGCCGACGACGCCGGGCACGCGCTCGAGCGGATGGTGCTGGCGGTCAGCGAGGCGCGCTCGGCCGGTTGACGCAGTGTGCGGCTCGGCCCACCGGCTCACTCAGAGGGAGGCGGCGCGCTTGGCCATGGCCGCCTTCTTGTTCGCGGCCTGGTTCTTGTGGATCACCCCGGCGGAGGCCGCCTTGTCGAGCTTGCGGCTGGCTGTCCGGGCAGCGTGCTGCGCGGTCTCGGTCTCGCCGGCGTCGGCGGCCTCGCGGAACCGACGGATCGCCGTCCTCAGCGCAGACTTGACCGACTTGTTGCGCTCGCGGGCCTGGTCGTTCTGCCGGTTGCGCTTGATCTGGGACTTGATGTTCGCCACGGAGCAGAGCCTCGATCTGGGATGTGGGTTGGGAATTCGCGGGCCGCCGCACAGCGCCGGAGTCACGCGCGAGGGATCAGGTTAGCAGCGCGACCGAACCCGGCCCAAATCACCGGCAGCCCCCATCCCGGGGAGTGCTGGAGTCAGCGCGGCTCCCAGCCGCGGCGGTTCGCCAACCAGTCGAGCGTCACGTCGGCGTACCAACGCTGGTGGATCCGCAAGTACGGCGAGAGTGGTGGTGCGTCCTGCCCTCCTTCGGTGGCGAAATAGCCGTGCAGCAGCGCGAGCAAGGCGTCGATCCCGTCCCGCTCGACACCGGCCGCAAGTGGGTGCTGCTCCAGCATCGCGTCGGCGTCATGGCCGTCACCCCGGATGGAGATGAGCAGGCAGACGAGGTCGACCCAGTCGCTGCCGCGGACCGGCCAGTTCCAGTCGCACACCCAGACCCGGCCGTCGTCGCCGACGATGAGGTTGTCGTCGCGCAGATCCGAGTGCATAACCGACTCGCCGCCGCAGCTCTGCAGGGCCGACACTGCCAACCTCCTGGCCTCGTCGTGGTGACGGCGCAGAACGCCGCTCGGTGGCACCCGCGCCCACCGCCCGGGCCAGCCGCCGAACTCCTCCCGAAACGACGGCAGCGCCAGGCTTTCGGGTGCCTGCCGCATGGCCGAGGCCATGGTGGTGACAGTGTCGAGGGCCGCCCTGATGTCGTCATGGCGCCAGGGTCGCAGCGGAGTGCGTCCGGCGACGTCGTCGAAGCACAACACCACCCAGTCGGCGTCCTCCACCCAGCGCAGGGCGGGCGCCGGGATCCCCAGCGGCAGCAGCACCCGCAGCTTGCGGGCCTCCTGCCGGTAGGCGTCGGCGAACGGTACGGCGTCGGTCGCGGACGCGGCCTTGACGAAGACTCGCCCGCCACCCGCCGTGGCCAGCCGGGAGGCGAAGCCGGGTGTGAAACCCGATCCCTGCGAGGCGGCTGACACCACCGGTCCGCCCAGTCGTTGCTCGATCAGAGTGCGCACCGACGAGGGCAGCTCGGTCCAGGTGATCCTCCGCGCAGTGGCTCCGTGCGGGACCAGATGCTCAGCCGGCACCGTTGACCGTGCTCAGTTTCTGCTCGAGCAGCGACGAGCGCCCGCCCTGCCAGCAGTCGAGCAGGTAGTCGGCCGAGCGGTTGCCCAGCTCGAGGAAGACCGCCGCGCCGAACATGATGTCGCCCAACACCGTCGGCTCGGCCTCGGCGAGGGCACCGGCCATGTCGTGGGCGGCGATTTGTTCGTGCACCGCGTCGGCCTCGATGTGCTCGTCGTAGAAGCGGGTCGCCTCCGCGCCGAAGCCGAGCCGCCGCAGGCCCTTTCCGTACTTGCGGCACGGGAGCGACGACGTCATCTCGACAGCGCACAGGTGACCGACGACGGCGCCGCGCAGCCGGCGGTGCAGCCCGAACAGGTGCTGCGCGTTGACTTCGACCAGGACCACCGCCGGCACCGAGTCGAGGTAGGTGCCCGGCGTCGGGTCGAGGCCCAGCGCCGTCATCGTCGAGCCGAACAGCGCCGAGTGCATCCGATCGGGTCGACCACCGCCGTACTCGTCGGACTGGATCTCGACCAAGGCAGCCTTGGCGCGGCCGGCGAGTCGCGGGATCGCCCAGGTGTGCGTGTCGGCTTCCTTGAGCTGGTAGATGGACCGGTGCACGAGCATCTCGCGTACCTGCCCCACCGTGGCGTGTTGCGCCACGAAGCCCGACAGGTCCGGCCCACCGACGGTGTTGGTGAGGCCGAACAGCGCCCGGGCCACCGCGGCACCGGATGGAGGCGGGAGGGCAGGCATCGTGACGGCTGCCCGCAGCGCCTCTTCCAGCGACTGCTCGAGGACCGCCCTGGCAGCCAGCAGACCGGGCTGCCATTCCCAGCGCTCGTCGACGTCGTCGAAGCCCTGATAGTGCAGCTCGTACAGAACAGTGAGACTGAGTTGCACGTCCTCGTCGTCGAGTACGTCGGATGCGGCGTCGACCGCGCACGCTGCGCGGGCGAGGAGATCTTCGGTGCCGGACGAGCACGAACCGGGCAGCCGGTCGATGAGCGCCTCGCTCAACGCGCCTCTGGGGCGGGGAAGACGCATTCGGCTCTCCTTCGGGACTGTGCCGAGGCTACCCGCCTGCCTCAGGAAGACGCCTCTGCACACCTTGGGGCGGGTACAAATCGCCTGCGCGGGTATGGCAGAGCCGTGCCTGCCGCAGAACGCTCAGCTGACTCATCCGCTCCGGTCGTGATCACGGCGTGCCCGGACGGACCGTTGCTCGTGCGCGGCGAGGTCGAGATCGTGACGCCGGCGGGGGCGCAGGTGCCGCGCCGGCGTCGGACCGTGGCGCTGTGCCGGTGCGGATTCTCGGGAATCAAGCCCTACTGCGACGGCAGCCACAAGGCCACCGGCTTCCGCAGCGAGAGTTCGGCCTCCTGACCGACATGGGATGATGGGGAGCTCCGACCCCGAGTCCGACGGAAGTCTTTCGTGCCTGCCACGCCCCTGTACCGATCAGCTCAGCAACCGCCTCAGCCCGGCGGCACTGATCCCGCGATCATCCGCAACTTCTGCATCATCGCTCACATCGACCACGGCAAGTCCACGCTGGCCGATCGGATGCTGCAGCTGACCGGAGTCGTCGCTGGTCGCGCGATGCGCGCGCAGTACCTCGACCGGATGGACATCGAGCGCGAGCGAGGCATCACGATCAAGAGTCAGGCGGTGCGGATGCCGTGGGTGGGCAGCAGTGGGTCCGGCCGCCCGACGTACGTCCTGAACATGATCGACACGCCAGGCCACGTCGACTTCACCTACGAGGTCTCACGCTCGCTCGAGGCGTGCGAAGGCGCGGTTCTGCTCGTCGATGCGGCACAGGGCATCGAGGCGCAGACCCTGGCGAACCTCTACCTCGCACTCGAGGCCGACCTGCACGTCATCCCGGTGCTGAACAAGATCGATCTGCCGAGCGCGCAGCCGGAGAAGTACGCCGGCGAGCTCGCGCACGTGATCGGCTGTGACGTCTCCGAGGTGCTCAGGGTGTCGGCGAAGACCGGAGAAGGGGTGGAGGACCTGCTGAACTCGATCGTCGACCAGGTGCCGCCCCCCACCGGTGTGGCTGATGCGCCGCCGCGGGCGCTGATCTTCGACTCGGTCTACGACACCTACCGCGGGGTGATCACCTACGTCCGGGTCGTCGACGGCAAGCTCAGCCACCGGGACCGTATCAAGATGATGTCGACCGGGGCCGTGCACGAGATGCTCGAGGTCGGCGTGATCTCCCCGGAACCGACAAAGGCCGCCGAGATCGGCGTCGGCGAGGTCGGCTACCTGATCACCGGGGTCAAGGAGGTACGCCAGTCACGGGTCGGTGACACCGTGACGTCGTCGGTGCGCGGGGCGCAGCAGGCGCTGGGCGGCTACCGGCATCCCAATCCGATGGTGTTCGCCGGGCTGTACCCGATCGACGGGGACGACTATCCGACGCTGCGCGATGCGCTGGACAAGCTGCAGCTCAACGACGCCGCCCTGGCCTACGAGCCGGAGACCTCGGGCGCGCTCGGATTCGGTTTCCGGTGCGGCTTCCTCGGGCTGCTGCACATGGAGATCGTGCGCGAACGGCTCGAGCGTGAGTCCAACCTCGAGCTCATCTCCACCGCGCCGAACGTCGTCTACCGCGTGGCGATGGAGGACGGCGCCGAACAGACGGTGACCAATCCGAGCGAATACCCGACCGGCAGGATCGAGCAGGTGTACGAGCCCGTGGTGCGGGCGACGATCCTGTCGCCGTCGGACTTCATCGGCGCCATCATGGACCTCTGCCAGACCCGGCGGGGGACGCTCCTCGGTATGGAGTACCTGTCCGCCGACCGAGTGGAGCTGCGCTACACGCTGCCGCTGGCCGAGATCGTCTTCGACTTCTTCGACCACCTCAAGTCGCGGACCAAGGGCTACGCGTCGCTCGACTACGAGCCGACGGGTGAGCAGGTCGCGGACCTGGTCAAGGTCGACGTACTCCTGCATGGCGAGCCGGTCGATGCGTTCAGTGCGATCGTGCATCGAGACTCGGCCTACTCCTACGGCGTCGCGCTGGCCCAGAAGCTGAAGGAGCTGATCCCGCGCCAGCAGTTCGAGGTGCCGATCCAGGCGGCGATCGGCGCCCGGGTGATCGCGCGCGAGACGATCCGGGCGATCCGCAAGGACGTGCTCGCCAAGTGCTACGGCGGTGACATCACGCGCAAGCGCAAGTTGCTGGAGAAGCAGAAGGAGGGCAAGAAGCGGATGAAGATGGTGGGCCGGGTGGAGGTGCCGCAGGAAGCGTTCATCGCCGCCCTGTCCACCAGCGACACGGGTGAGAAGAGCCGCAAGGGCTGACCGCTGGCCCGGTCGCGGGCTCTACCCCTGGCTAACGGCATGCTCTACCTTGTCCCGTGCACGGTGCAGCCACTGGGCCGACCCATTGGCCAGCATCGCCGCCGGCGTCCCACCAGAGGAGTCCGATGTCAGCCGCAGCCCCGACCGGGGACGACCACACAGTGGTCGAGAACCGCGCCTCCAACGTGGCCCGGATGTTCCTCGACCGGGTCGAACGTACGCCCGAGCGCGAGGCCTACCGCTTCCCCGACGGCGCGCAGTGGCGCTCGTCGACGTGGCGAGAGACCGGCGAGCGGGTGCGGGGCCTGGCCGCCGGCCTGATCGCGCTGGGCATCGAGCCGGAGGAGCGAGTGGCGATCGCGTCGACGACCCGCTTCGAGTGGATTCTCGCCGATCTCGCGACCATGTGCGCGGGTGCGGCGACGACCACCGTCTACCCCTCGACGGTCTCCTCCGACGTCGCCTTCATCCTTGCCGACTCGCACAGCCGGATCGTGTTCGCCGAGGACGAGGAGCAGGTCGCCAAGCTGCGAGAACGGCGCTCGGAGCTGCCGGCGTTGACCAAGGTCGTGGTGCTCGACGCCGCGGGATTGGGAACGGCCGAGAGCAGCGCCGACAACGGGTGGACCATCACGCTGGACGAGCTGGCCGCGCTGGGTGAGCGGATGCTGGCCGACCAGCCAGGTGTGGTCGACGAGCGCGTCGCGCAGATCGGGGGTGACAACCTCGCCACCCTGATCTACACGTCCGGTACGACGGGGCGGCCCAAGGGCGTGCGGATCCGGCACGACAGCTGGACCTACGAGGGCGCCGCGATCGCAGCCCTTGACATCCTGTCGCTCGACGACGTGCAGTATCTCTGGCTGCCGATGGCGCACGCGTTCGGGAAGGTGCTCCTCACGACCCAGCTGCAGCTCGGCTTCAGCACTGCAGTCGACGGACGGGTGGACAAGATCATCGACAACCTGGCCGTGGTCAAGCCGACCTTCATGGGTGCGGCTCCGCGCATCTTCGAGAAGGCGCACGGTCGCATCGTCACGATGGCGCAGCACGAGGGAGGGGCGAAGGCGAAGATCTTCTCGTGGGCCACTGGAGTCGGCGCCGAGGTCGCTCGGCGCAAGATCGCCGGCCAACCGGTACCGCGGGTGCTCGCAGCACAGCACAAGGTCGCCGACACGCTGGTCTTCGCCAAGATCCGGGACCGCTTCGGAGGCCGGGTCCGGTTCTTCATCTCCGGTGCAGCGGCGCTCAACGAGGATGTCGCCCGGTGGTTCTACGCCGCAGGCATCCTCATCCTCGAGGGCTACGGTCTGACCGAGACCTCCGCGGGATCTGCGGTGAACCACCCCGACAGCTTTCGCTTCGGCACGGTTGGCCTTCCCTTTCCTGGCACGGAGTTCACCATCGGCGAGGACGGCGAAATCCTGATCAGGGGCCCCGGCGTGATGCAGGGTTACCACAACCTCGACGACCAGACCGAGGCGACGTTGGATGACGATGGCTGGGTCCACACCGGCGACGTCGGGGAGATCGACGCCGACGGGTTCGTCAGGATCACCGACCGGAAGAAGGATCTGTTCAAGACGTCGGGCGGCAAGTACGTCGCTCCGTCGATGATCGAGGGTCAGTTCAAGGCGATCTGCCCCTACGCCGGCCAGGTCCTTGTGCACGGTGCGGAGCGCAACTTCTGTACGGCGATCGTCGCGCTCGACCCCGAGGCGATCACCAAGTGGGCCGAGCGCAACGGCTTGGGCGACAAGAGCTACGCCGAGGTCGTCTCGTCGGACCAGGCGCATCAGATGGTGCAGCACCACGTCGACCAGCTCAATGAGCGGCTCAACCGCTGGGAGTCGATCAAGCGGTTCGTCGTCCTCGACCATGACCTGTCGGTGGAGTCCGGCGAGCTCACCCCGTCCCTCAAGGTCAAGCGCAAGGTCGTGGAGGACAACCACCGCGACGAGCTCGACGCCCTCTACGCCTGACTCCCTTCCCGCCGAGGTTGCGCGACAGCACCACCCCGTCGCACCGAGGTTGCGCGACAGCACCGCCCCGTGCCACCGAGGTTGCGCGACAGCACCGCCCCGTCGGGTGAGGACGGCCGTCTGCCGTGCCATGACACGTTCGGGTACGCATGCAAGCTGCGGGGCGTGATGCAACGTGTCACGCGGGAGGAGCCGATTCTGAGATCCGCCGCAGCTATCAGCGCGAGGTTAGGTGGATCGCCCGTGCTGGGACACGGGAGTACTCCCTAGGCTGGCGAAACGCTCCTCGGATCTTCGCGAGCAAGATGCGTCTTGGCCCGCAGCCGCTGGATGCCGATGTGCACACCTCGGTGCGACGGGGCGGTGCTGTCGCGCAACCTCGGCGCGAGGGAGGGGGCGCGAGGGAGGGGGCGCGAGGGAGGGCGCTTGGAGGGGACGCGGAGGGGACGGGGGCGCGAGGGACGTCGGCGGGCAGGGACGGGGTGGGGCTGATGCGCAACCTCGGTGCGACGGGGGTGGGCGCCTGCGGGGCAGCGATAATGGCCCCGTGCCCGCTGCCCTGCCCTCCGGTGCGCCGGTGCCGCCGGACGGGTCGCTGCCCCCGGCGGCGCTCGCCGGCCAGTGCACCCGACCATTCGGTATCTATGTGCACGTGCCGTTCTGCGCCGTCCGCTGCGGATACTGCGACTTCAACACCTACACAGCGACCGAGCTCGGTCCGGCACCCGGCGCATCGCAGGCGTCGTACCACCGGGCCGCGATCGCCGAGATCCGCCTGGCCCGTCGCGTGCTCGGCGACGTCGACCGTCCGGTGCAGACCGTCTTCTTCGGAGGGGGTACGCCGACACTGCTCCCTGCGGCGCACCTCGCCGGAATCCTCGCCGCGGTCCGCGAAAACTTCGGGCTCGACGCCGACGCCGAGATCACCACCGAGGCGAACCCCGACAGCGTCGACCCGGGGTCGCTGACCGCGTTGCGCAAAGCCGGCTTCACCCGGATCTCCTTCGGGATGCAGTCAGCGCACCGACACGTCCTGGCCACCCTGGACCGCACCCACGACCCGGCGCGGGTGCCACAGGCGGTCCGATGGGCACGGGAGGCCGGCTTCGGGCAGATAAGCCTCGACCTCATCTACGGAACTCCCGGTGAGTCGCTCGCCGACTGGCGGGCCAGCCTGGACGCGGCGCTGGCGATGCGGCCCGATCACGTCAGCGCCTACGCGCTGATCGTGGAGGACGGCACCGCATTGGCGCGCCGGATCCGGCGCGGCCAGCTGCCCGCCCCCGACGACGACGACCTGGCGGACAAGTACCTCCTGGCCGACGACGTGCTGAGCGCCGCCGGGCTGCGCTGGTATGAGCTGTCCAACTGGGCGCAAGACGACGCCGCCCGCTGTCGCCACAACGACCTGTACTGGACCGGCGCCGACTGGTGGGGCATCGGTCCCGGCGCCCACTCCCATCTCGGCGGTGTGCGCTGGTGGAACGTCAAGCACCCGGTCGCCTACGCGGACCGGCTGGCCTCAGGCGTCAGCCCGGCCGCTGCGCGCGAGCTCCTCGACCCCGCGACGAGGCACGTCGAGCGGGTGCTGCTTGAGACCCGCCGGGTCGAGGGGCTGCCGCTCGACGTGCTGGAACCGGCGGGCATGGCTGCGGCCGGTCGCGCCCGCGACGCGGGTCTGGTCGACGTCGATCGGCTGGCCGCGGGCAACGTCGTGCTGACCCGGCGCGGTCGGCTGCTCGCCGACGCCGTGGTCCGTGACCTGCTCGACTGAGTGCGCCAGGCTCAGCCGGTGTCGTCGGCGGTTACGAAGTCGATCAGCTCCTCGACCCTGCCGAGCAGGGCCGGTTCGAGGTCGGCGTACGACATGACCCTCACCAGGATGCGTTTCCATGCGCCGGCGATGTCGGCCTGGGTGCTGTGCGGCCAACCGAGTGCATCGCAGATCCCGAGCTTCCACTCGATACCGCGGGGAACGACTGGCCACCGCTCGAGCCCCAGCCGCTGCGGTCTGACCGCCTGCCACACGTCGACGAACGGATGTCCGACCACAAGCACATGCGGCCGGTGCCGGCCTCGGGCCACCGCCTCGGCGATGCGGCTCTCCTTGGACCCTGGTACGACGTGGTCGACGAGGACCCCGACCCGCCGGGCCGGACCAGGGGAGAAACGGTCGAGCACGCCCTCCAGGTGATCGACACCGTCGAGGTACTCCACAACGACCCCCTCAATCCGCAGGTCGTCTCCCCAGACCTTCTCGACCAGCTCGGCGTCGTGGCGACCCTCGACGTAGATGCGGCTCGCTCGAGCCACCCTGGCCGCGGCCCCCTGGACGGCGACCGAGCCGGAGGCCGTCCGGGTCGGCGGTCCCGGGGCCGACCTGACCGGTGGCAGCAGGACCACCGGCCGACCCTCGAGCAGGAAACCCGGACCAAGTGGGAAGGAACGCCGCCGACCACGGCGGTCCTCCAGCTCGCAGCTGCGCAGGTCGCGGTCCACCCGCACGACGGCGCCGCAGAAGTCGGTGCTGACCTCTTCGAGCACCATGCCCGCTTCGACTGTGATCTCCGTCGCGCGGTCGCCTCGTGCGGTCCGCCAGTTGCTGGCCAGGACATCGTGGCCGTAGCGGTCGGGTTCGGACACGGGGATGGACGCTAGTCGCCGACGGCGGTGTGCTCGCGGGGGCGCGCCGGAACCGGGCGGCGTACGAGGTCCGGGGCGGGGGCAGAGCGCGGCGTAGACTGGCACTCCGGACGATGGAGTGCCAGCGACGACCGGGAGGAGCCGCCCGCTCATGCTCGACGACCGCAAGCTCGCCGTGCTGCGCGCAGTCGTCGAGGACTACGTCGCGACCCAG
>JALZMX010000125.1 GCA_030857985.1 Actinomycetota bacterium
CCTGGTACCCCGACCAGGTGTGGCGCTGGATGCTCGCCTGCCAGTGGCGACGGCTGGCGCAGGAGGAGGCGTTCGTGGCTCGCACAGCCGAGGTCGGCGACGAGCTCGGCTCGGCCGTCACCGCGGCTCGGCTGGTCCGTGACGTGATGCGGCTGGCGATGCTGCTGGAACGCCAGTACGCGCCGTACCAGAAGTGGCTGGGCACCGCCTTCGCCCGGCTACGGCACACCGACAGCCTGCCCAGACACCTGGCCGATGTGCTGCACGCCACCGAGGTCGGGCGACGCGAAGATGCACTCGCCGAGGCCTACGCGGCCATGGCTCACCGGCACAACGGCGTGGGGCTCACGGGGCGGGTCGAGCCATTCGTCAGCAATTACTTCGACCGGCCGGCACGCGTGCTGATGGCCGACCGCTTTACCGACGCGTGTCTGGCGACCGTGCGCGACTCGGTGCTGTGCTCGCTGCCACTGGTAGGCGCCATCGACCAAGCCGTGGACAGCACCGACGTGCTGGAGGTGCCGCGGGAATACCGGCGGCTCGCCGGCCTGTATACCGATCGCGAGACCGAGCACCTCTCCTAGCTGCAACGGCGCTGCCCGTTCTGGGAATCGTTGCCCGCATTGCGGCGATGGAAGCCACGGCTGAACCGGCTGAGCGATCCGAAGGCCCCCTGCTTGCCGCGTCGATAAGCAGACCCGGGACGCGGAGCACCGCCATCACACGAGTCTGAACCGGATGTGACCGGCGGACAAGTCACGGAGGGAGTACCTGCCCCCGCTGGACCCGGTGGCCGGGCCGATCCGCCCACAGCGTGGCGGCCCGGCCCATCCGGCGTACCTGCTCCGAGTACCGGTGTCAGAGCACAGTCCGCGCACGCCGCCACAACCTGCCCGACAGAAGTCGGCCGCGCTGCTCGGGCACTGATGCCGGTGTTTAGGAACGATCAGAACGGTGCCTCCGTCAAGCCGTCTGATCAGGATCCGCGAGAGGACTG
Organism: Actinomycetota bacterium; assembly: GCA_030857985.1. Lineage (GTDB taxonomy): Bacteria > Actinomycetota > Actinomycetes > Propionibacteriales > Nocardioidaceae > JALZMX01. Next base: position 998 of record JALZMX010000125.1, read on the forward strand.
TCCAGCGGTACGAGCTGTCTTCTGGTCAAACTCCGGGCAGGCGAGGGCGAGCGCGGCGGCGGAAAGGGCGTCGGCGATGTAGGCCAGGTCACGATGCTGGTCCTGGAGCCAGTGGCGGACCTGCTCGGCGGCGAGGCCGGCGAGGATCAGGTCAGCGCCTACGTCCGGTTCGGGGCTGCCTGCGTCACGGAGCAAGTAGCGGCAGTGCTGGCGCCAGAAGGCGTGCGCGCCGGTGCGGAGTCGGGCTCCGGGGGTGCTGGTCTCGGAGAGCAGGACGAGATCGAGCTGCCTGACGACCAGGTTGAGGTAGGCGGCGACAAAGGCGGCGAGACGGGTCGTGGGCGGCGCGCCTGGGCCGAGGGGCGGCGCCCCGCTGAGCATGTGCTGCTGCAGCTCACGCTCGCGTTCGTCGAGCAGGGCAACGGCCAGGCCGCCCTTGTCTCCGAACCGCCGGTACAGCGTCCCCTTGCCGACACCGGCCTCGGCGGCGACGTCGTCCATGGTCACCCCGCCGACCCCCCGGGTGGCAAACAGACGCTCGGCCGCAGCGAGGACACGCAGCCGGTTGCGTGCGGCGTCGGCGCGTTCCCGAACCACCCCCACCCCGAGAACCGGCAACTCGGTCCGGTACGCAGAACCGCGAGCAGCGACTGTCTCACCGACACGCGTTGACGAAACGGACTGTGGTCCGTTAACGTTGCCAGACATGAAGCGGACTCTAGTCCGAACGGGTGGCGGAGGGAAGTTGACTGCGTATCCCGTGCGCCCTGTCCGGGCACCGGCACCGACCGATGAGCTGCTCGGAAAGCCACAGAGCCGCCGGCGGTCTCGCCGGAGAAAACTACCCACCCCAAGGAGGTCCTCCGTGACCAGCACCATCTCCCGCGACGTTCTCGAGGCCGGCCTCGACGCCGGCACTATCACCGTGGTCGACGCCCTGCCCGAGTCCTACTACGCCCAACAGCACCTACCCGGCGCGCTCAACCTCGTCACCGACGACGTCGAGGACCGCGCCAGCGAGCTGCTGCCCGACAAGAACGCCGCGATCGTCACCTACTGCTCCAACACGGCCTGCCAGAACAGCACTCAGGTCGCCGCGAAGCTCGAGCGGCTCGGGTACACCAACGTCCGCAAGTACGCCGACGGCATCCAGGACTGGGTCGAGGGCGGCCTGCCGACGCAGACCGGGGTTCCCAGCGGCCGCTGACCCTGTAGGCCGGGCCGATCCGCGCGCGGCGGGTCGGCCGGCCTACAGCGAGTGCCAGCCTGCGCTCGGCGACTCGAACAGCAGGATCAGCTCCAGGCGGGCAAAGGCTGCGCCGCCGCGGTTGCAGCCCTGGGAGAAGACCTCGTTGCGTCGGGTCCCTGCCTGATTTGCGGGTCCGGCTCACCGATCGCCACCCACTCGACCGGCAGCGCGTTGCCCACCCGGTCGCTCATGCCCTGGTACGTCACCAACTGCGGCAGGTATTCACCGCGAGCATCTGCAGTGTTCCGCCCGGCTGTGCGGCGGTAGCCTCGGAAGGTGGCAAAGGAGGAGAAGCCGGCCCTGGTCACCGCCGGGATCGACCCGCTCGACTTCGACGGCATGCGCACGATCGGCGTAGGCACCGCGGTATGGCTGGTGGCGTTCCTCGCTCTGCTGCCCTTCTACAGCACGCTGGACGCGACCGGGCGCACCTGGTGGCTGTGGACATGCGTCGCTGGCTTGAGCCTCGGGGTGGTGGGACTGGAGTACTGCCGGCGCCGGCGCAACCAGCGCCGCTCGCAACCGGAGCGGCCGGTCGAGACCAGCCCACTCGGCGCCGCCGGCCTCTGATCCGGGTCTCACAGCCTCGGGAGCACGGGTCAGAACCGCTCGATGTCGTCGTACCCGATCGTGTCGAAGGCCGGCTCGGGCAGCGGTTGAGGTTGGGATGTCTTGGCCAGCTGAGCCTCGGAGTGTGCGCCGCAGCCATGGTCGAAGGACACCACCCGACCGTCGTCGGGCGCGGATGCGTTGGCGCAGACGCCGAACACCGTGCCGAGCGGACCCGTCAGCCTGACCACGAACCCACACGTGGCGCAGGTGGCCGGCGCCGACTTGGCGACCGGTGCGTCCGGTCCATGGATGCCCACGAGCCAGCGCTCGGCCGCCTCCTCGCGGCCCTCGGCCGAGAGCACCCGAGGACGGCCCAGGTCGAGCTCGGTCTTGAGCTCGTGCACGATGTCGAGATCGAGGCCGGGGTCGATGTCGGGCTCGTTGGCGAGCCAGCCGGGGACCAGTCTGGCGTCGTCTTGATCGGTCAGCAGCAGGTCGCCCGGTCCGAGATCGTCGGGCCGGATCCGATCCCGCCACGGCAACCACTCCGGCGCCAGCAGCGCGTCAGCGCCGGGCAGCAGCACGATCTCGTTGACCGTCGCCAGCTTGGACCGGCTCGCCCGGGTCAGCGTCACCGACCAGCGCCAACCGCGGTAGCCCGGCCGGGTGGCAGCGAAGCCGTGCGTCACCAGCCGCTCGCCCTCGCCTCGAGCGCCCTCGTGCTCACCAACCTCGACGGCGTCGACCACCCCGAGCAGGGCTGTTCGCGCGGTGTCGACCGCCTCGGCGAGGACGGTGTCGGGTTTGCTCGAGCGTGTGGTGGCCATGCGTGCATTGTCCCCCACGGCCTGGCGCCCGCGCACGACGGACCGGCCTGCGCCGGTCTGTGCGCGGTTGTTGGCAGGATGGGCGGGTGCCCTCAGCCGACTCGTCGGGCCCCGTGCCTCGGAACCGGACCAAACACCCCCGAGGTGCGCGCCGCGGCACCGGCCGTGCAGTCCGCGGCACCGGCCGGGTCGTGCGACGGGGTGCCGGTGGCGCGGCCCGGGTCTCCGGCGGTGCGGTCCGGATCACCGGACACGGCGCCCGGCGCGCCTTCCTGCTCGCCCGGCGGGCCAGCCACGCGGAGGGCGCGGGGGAATCGGGGCTGGCCCGGCTGCTGGAGCTGAACGCGTTCAACGCCGCCGGTGACGCCGCGGTCGCGGTGGCGCTGGCCGGCACCCTCTTCTTCCAGGTGCCGACCGGGGAGGCGCGTGGGCAGGTAGCGCTGTTCCTGGTGCTGACGATGCTGCCCTTCGCTGTCATCGCTCCCTTGATCGGGCCGTTCCTCGACCGGTTCCGCCGAGGCCGGCGTTGGGCGATCGGGTCCACGATGGCGATCCGCGCGTTCCTCTGCTGGGTGCTCGCCACCTCGGTGGCGACGGATTCGGTCCTACAGTTCCCCGCCGCTCTCGGGGTGCTGGTCGCGTCCAAGGCGTACGGCGTGACCCGGGCCTCTGCCGTACCCCGATTGATCCCGCAGGGACTGACCCTGGTCAAGACCAACTCGCGGGTCTCACTCGCCGGCCTCGCCGGTGCCGCGCTGTCGGCGCCGCTGGCCGGCGGCCTGGCGTTGGCCGGCTCGGAGTGGACGCTGCGCTATGCCTTCCTGGTCTTCGTCGGGGGCGCGGTCCTGGCGGTCCTGCTGCCGTCCCGGGTGGACTCGGCTGTCGGTGAGGACGCGGTCGCGATGAACGAGATGGGGGGTAGCGCCCAGCGCAGTCGCCGGCTCGGCCTCACGCCGATCGTGGTCACGGCGCTGCGCGCCAACACAGGGCTGCGGGGCCTGTCCGGCTTCCTCACGATGTACATGGCGTTCCTGCTGCGCGACCGACCGTTCGCCGGCTGGGAGGACCGGACCACACTGCTGTTCGGCCTCGTCATCGGCGCCGCCGGTGTCGGCGGCACGGTCGGCACGGTGCTCGGCAACTGGTTGCGTTCACACCGCCCGGAGCTGATCGTCATGGCCGTGCTCGTCGCCGACGCGGCGATGGTGGTCGCGGCGGCGCTGTTCTACAGCCTGCCCTTCGCGGTCGCGCTGGGACTCACCGTCGGCCTGTGCCAACAGCTGGGCAAGCTCTCCCTCGACGCGCTGATCCAGGACGACGTACCCGAGAACGTGCGCACCAGCGTGTTCGCGCGCTCCGAGACGCTGCTGCAGCTGTCCTGGGTGCTCGGCGGGGCGCTGGGCATCGTGATGCCGCTGCAACCGCGACTCGGCCTCGGCATCGTGGCGGCTCTGCTGCTGGTGTGGCTCGTGACCGTGCTGCGCGGCCGCACGACGATCAAGCGGCGGCAGGCCAGGCTCGCGAGCTCGGCCGAGGCTGCACCTGCCAGCCGCGACTAGAGCTCGAGCTCGTCGGCGAGAGCACGCAGGAGCGTCGCGGTCGGGTGGGCGGTCTTCGTATCGGGATGCCTGCCGCGGCGGTAGCTCTGCTCCACGTTGTCGAGCAGCCGGATCAGGTCCTCGACGATGACCACCATGTCCTCGGGGCTCTTGCGCCTGGCCTTTGACAGCGACGGGGTCGGGTCGAGCACCCGCACTTGCAGCGCCTGGTCACCCCGGCGGCCCTGCACCACCCCGAACTCCACCCGGGTGCCGGCCTTGAGCGCGGTGGTGCCGGCCGGCAGCGCGTCGGAGCGCACGTAGACGTCGCCGCCCTCGTCCTGGCTGAGGAAGCCGAACCCCTTGTCGGCGGCGTACCACTTGACCTTGCCCGTTGGCACCGGTGACCTCGCGAAGTCGATGGAATGGTGGCTCCGGTGAGGAGCATCGACCAGCGTACGACGAAAGCGGCGTCCGGTGCGCGGGTCGGCTCAGCGCAGCCGGTCGGCCGCCGGCAACAGCTCGTTCATCGACCCGGAGCGAAACCCCCGCGGATCCACCTCCAGCGCGGCGAAGCCGGCCGAACGCACCGCATCCCCGACATCGGCGGAGGCGACAGCCACACCCACCAGCCGCGCGTCCACCTCCAGCCGGGCCACCTCGCCGAGGTCGCGGACCCGCAGGTCACGCACCACATGTCCCTGCCCGGTCAGGGCTGCCCGGACCGCGGTCTCGGCGCGTTCGACCCGGGCCAACCGGTGCGGGGTCACCTCGATCCCGTAGGCGATCCGGGAGGACAGGCAGGCCGCCGCCGGTTTGTCCCAGGTGCACAGCCCCCACCGCCGCGACAGCTCCCGCACCTGCGCCTTGGTCAACCCGGCATCACGCAGCGGGGTGGCCGCTCCCCGCTCGGCGGCGGCGCGGATCCCCGGCCGGAATCCCGCGACTGCGTCGTCCGCGTTGGTGCCGGTGGCGACGCAGGCCAACCCGAGTGCGGTGGCCACCGGGGTGAGCACGTCGAGCAGCTCGGCCTTGCAGAAGTAGCAGCGGTCACCGGCATTGGCGCGGTAACCCGCGCGCCCCATCTCGTCGGTCGCCGGGGTGACGTGCCGGACCCCGAGTCTCGCGGTCAGCGCGCGGGCCGAGTCCAGCTCGGCGGCCGGCAGCGAGCCGGAGACCGCGGTGGCCGCAGCCACCTGGTCGGTGCCGAGCACCCGGGTCGCCGCGGCCAGCAGCAGCGCCGAGTCGGCACCCGCGCTGAACGCCACCAGCACGCTGCCGAGCTCGCGCAGGCGCTCCTCCAGTGCAGCTGCTCGGGTTGTCAGGAGCCGGTCTCCGGCCCCATCGGGGCGCACGGTGAGGGCCGGTGACGATGGCTCGGGTGCGCGCATGCGGTCAGCGTAGATCGCGGCGTTGACGGCGGGCTGTGGCAGGGTGGAGGTTCGTACGCCCTGCGGCCGAGAGGTGGGATCGAGATGGCCCCAGCGCTCTCGTGCGCCGGTCGCCGGGTGCTCTCGGCGCTCGTCGCCGCCATGATGATCGCTGCCGCGGCAGTCGGTGCCCTCGCCCCCGCCGCGTCGGCTGAGTCGGTGGCGCCCGGCCTCTATCTGGTGACCCTTGCGCAGCCTCCCGCGGCGACGTACCTCGGCGGCATAAGCGGCTATGCCGCTACCCGCCCCGATCCCGGGCAACGCTTCGACGCGCAGAACCCCGCCGTACGCCGATATCGCCAGCTGCTGCGGCTGCGTCAGGACCGGCTGTTGGGTGCGGTGGGAAGTCCGGACGTCGTCTACCGCTACACGACTGCGCTCAACGGCTTCGCGGCTCGGCTCACGTCCACCCAGGTCAAGCGATTGCGGGCGACCGCCGGCGTCGTCGCGGTTGAGCGCAGCGTCCTCGCCGAGGTCACCACCGTGCACTCCCCCGACTTCCTCGGCCTGCGCGGTTCGGCCGGCGCCTGGGCCGGGTACGGCGGGCCGGCACGGGCCGGAGCAGGCGTCGTCGTCGGCGTCGTCGACACCGGGATCTGGCCCGAGAACCCCTCGTTTGCCGGGGCACCCACCGGACCCGGCCGCGCGCCGGGTCTGCCCGGGTTCGGCGGCGCCTGCCGACCTGGCGCGGAGAGCTGGAGTCGGCAGGACTGCGACGCGAAGATCGTGTCGGCCCGCTATTTCGTGTCCGGCTTCGGGGCCGAGGAGATCGCCGACTCCGACTACCTCTCCCCGCGTGACGGCACCGGGCACGGCTCACACACCGCCGCCATCGCGGCCGGCAACAGCGGCGTCGACGTCGTCGTCGACGGTGAGCGGTTCGGCGCCGCGTCAGGGATGGCGCCGGCGGCCCGGATCGCGGTCTACAAGGCCTGCTGGACCGCTCCGGACCCCGACGACGACGGCTGTGCCACCGCGGACACGGTCAAGGCACTCGACCAGGCGGTCGCCGACGGCGTCGACGTGCTCAGCTACTCCATCTCCGGCACCCGCACCGAGCTGTCGGACGCCGTCCAGACCACCTTCCGGGGGGCGGCGACCGCAGGGGTGTTCGTCGCCGCCTCGGCCGGCAACGACGGACCAGCCGAGCAGGCCGTCAGCCATCCCAGTCCGTGGGTGACCACGGTTGGGGCTTCGAGCCAGCGGCCCCTGCGCGGAGCAGTGGTCCTAGGAGACATGGCCCTGGGCACCGACCACGGTCCGCGCCGCGAGCTGGTCGGCGCGATGATCTCGGACACGGCTGTCGCCCCGGCGCCCTTGGTGCTCGGTGCAGGCGTCGCCACCGGCATGGCGTACAACCGGGGCAGGCTCTGCTTTCCCGGCGCGCTGGACGCGACCGAAGTCGCCGGCGCCATCGTGGTCTGCGAGCGCGGCGTCAACCCTCGTGCCGACAAGAGCCTGGCTGTCTTCCAGGCCGGTGGGGTCGGCATGGTGCTCGTCAACACCGGGCCGGACAGTGTCGACGCCGATGTGCACGCGGTCCCCACGGTCCACCTCGACGAGGCCGCGGGGCGAGCGGTCAGCGCCTACGTCGCCACCGCCGGCAGGGCTGCCGACGGGGCCGCCACCGCAGCCCTCGACCCGGATGTCACCGGTGACGTACGCGTCCCCCGGGTGGCCGCCTTCTCGGCGCGTGGACCGTCGGCTGCCGGCCGGAGCCTGCTCAAGCCCGACGTGGCGGCGCCCGGGGTGAGCATCCTGGCCGCCGTGGCGCCACCCTCCGACAACGGTCGGCTGTGGGACGCCCGATCCGGCACCTCGATGGCTGCGGCACACGTGGCCGGGCTGGCCGCCTTTGTCCGCGGCGTCGAGCCGACCTGGTCGCCGGCAACGGTGAAATCCGCCTTGATGACCACCGCCGATCCGATCGCCGGCAGCGGCCCGTTCGCCGCCGGTGCCGGCAATGTCGACGCCAGGACGCTGCTCGATCCCGGTCTGCTCTACGCCAGCGAGGCCGCCGACTGGGGACGCCTCATCGATGGCTCGACTGCGGCGAGGAACCTCAACCTGGCCTCGGTCGCGGTGAACACGCTGGCCGGCCGTACGTCGGTGACCCGCACGGTCACCAACCTGGCCCGTCGCCGCGAGACCTACACCGCAGCGGTGCACGGGGTGCCCGGCGTCGACGTCGCGATCCGCCCCGACACGCTGACCGTGCCTCCGGGTGCCTCGCGCAGGTTCACCGTGCGCTTCACCGTTGCGGACGACGTGGCCTTCGGGGAGTTCGCCACCGGTGACCTCGTCTGGTCCGGCGCTCACGGGCACGAGGTCCGCTCGCCCCTGGCTGTGCGCCCGGTCCGCGTGCACGCGCCGAGCCAGGTCCGCGCCGCGGTTTCCACCGGGTGGGTGGACGTGGCGGCTGAGGCCGGGCTGACCGGCTGGATCGATCCGAGCGTCACCGGCCTGGCCGGTGCGACGCCGGAGTCCGTGGCGTTGACGCCGGATCCGATGCGGGCGGCTACCCCGGCGACTGGGCCGGGCACGTACGTCGCGCGCTACGACGTCCCTCCAGCTACGCCGGTCGTGCGCTTCGAGGTGAGTGGAGAGGACGAGGCCGACGACCTCGACCTGTACGTCTACCGCGACGGCGAGCTGGTCACCTCGGCGGTCAGCGGGGCCGCGGACGAGCGGGTGACGCTGCGACGGCCGCCGGCGGGCGACTACCGCGTCTATGCCAACGCCTACTCGGCGGCCGACGGCGCAACGGTCGATGCCCGCTACACCGGCTGGGTGATCGACCGCACCTACCCCACCGACGGCTTCGTCGTGACCCCGAAGCGCATCGACACCGTGCGGGGGAAGCCGCTCGACTTCACCGCGTCGTGGCCCGGCCTCGACCCGGATCAGCGCTGGCTCGGCGTCGTGTCCTACGGCGGCGCAGCCGCAGCCGACACCCTGATCACCCTCGACTGACGCCCCTCCTTCGCGCCGAGGTTGCGCATCAGTCCCGCCCAGTCGTCCCGAGGTTGCACATCAGCCCAGGAGAGGTGGTGCACTTGTGCAACCTCGGCGCGAGGGATGTCGGTGGCGATGACCTCACGCCCGTTGCCGTGGCCCCTGCACCGCGCCGCGCCGTCTGTGCTCCCGTCGTGCCGGCTGCGCAGCACTGTCGACAACGGTCAGCTGCGACAATGATCTGCCGCCGGACGCTGTCGCTACTGACCGATTGCTTAGTGGAGCATGCAACGACGCACGAGATCGGATCGGCCGTGTGACGATGCCGTCGTGCGCGTTGTCATCCGCGTTCGCCTCGGCGCGAGCCGGACCGCGGTCGGTGGCTCTCATGACGGCGCCCTCGTCGTCAGAGTGAGTGCACGGGCGGTCGACGGTCAGGCCACGGATGCGGCGTTGACGGCTATCTCAAAGGCACTCGGGGTGCCTTGCCGGGCGGTGGTGCTGGTGAGCGGCGCTACCAGCCGCACCAAGGTGGTTGAGATCCCAGACGCTTCCCGAGACGCCGTGGCGGCTCTGCTGTCGCGGGAGCCGTTCTCCTACGTGGAATGAGGAGGGAAGCGCAGAGTCAGCGCTTCTTGGCGGGTGGCACGATGTCGATCCTGTTCTTTGCGTCCGCCTTCCCCTGCTTCTCGGCGCGTTTCTCCTTGAGAGACTTGCCTGCCTTCTTGGACATGTGTTGTCGAGGCGACTTGTCCGCCATGATCGCTCCCTGGTTCGAGACGGTGGCTCCGCAGGTCCGACATTACGCCACACCCGTGCCGATGACGCGAAGCACTCGTGGCAGCGGTCACGCCCTCCACGGCGCGGCCACTACCGTTGGTCTGATGCGCGCGACCACGTCGACCACCGCGCCGCGCACGCTTGCGGAGGCGCTGCGCGGATTCGACGACGCCGCCCTGGTGGGCTTGCTGCGCGCACGCCCCGACATCGCGTCGCCGGTACCCACCGACACCCTCCAGCTCGCCTCCCGCGCCTGCACCCGCGCCTCGGTGAGCCGCGCTCTCGACCGGCTCGACCGCTTCACTGTCGCCGTTGTCGAGGCTATTGCTGCGCTGCCCGAGCCGGCGTCGCTCTCCCAGGTCGGTCGACTGCTCGATACGCCCGGCCCCACCACCGCGTCCGCCATCGACACCGTGCGCCAGCTGGCCCTGCTGTGGGGCGACGATGACGCACTCCGGCTGGTTCGCGCCGTGCACGAGGTGATCGGTCCACACCCGGCCGGCCTCGGCCCCTGGGCCAGCACGCTGCTGGCGGCCTACGACCCGGCCCGGCTCGAGCAGCTCGTCACCCATCTCGGCCTGCAGCCGGCCACTGCCAAGATGGACAACGTCGCGGCCATCGTCGATGCGCTCAAAGATGCCGCGCGCCTCGATGCCCTGCGCGGGGACGCCGGCGGGGCAGCCCGCGCGGTGCTCGACCGCCTTGCCTGGGGTCCACCGGTGGGCCGGATGGAGACGCTGTCGCCTCCGGTCGCTCGGCTGATCCGGCGCGGCCTGTTGGTCGCCACCGACCGGCGCACCGTCGTACTTCCGCGTGAAGTGGGCCTCCATCTGCGCCAGCACCGGCTCCTGCCCGACCCGGTGCACGAGCCGCCGCCCCTCTCGACCACCAGACGAGACCCCGCCCTCGTCGACCGGGCGGCGGCCGGTGCGGCGTTCGAGCTGGTACGCCGGGTCGAGCTCCTACTGGACTCCTGGAGCAGCGCACCACCTGCCGTACTGCGCGGCGGCGGCGTCAGCGTTCGCGACCTGCGCCGCGCCGCCACCCTGCTCGACGTCGACGCACCGGTCGCCGCGCTGATCGTCGAGCTCGCCCACGAGGCACACCTGCTCGACGCTGGCGACGACGAGGTCTGGCTGCCGACAGTCGAGTTCGACCGGTGGCTGGGCGAGCCTGCGGCACGCCGCTGGGCGACAATCGCCGCCGCGTGGCTGACGACGCAGCGAGCCGTCGGGCTGGTCGGCCGGCGCGATGACCGCCACCGGCTCGTCAACGCGCTGTCCCCGGACCTGGAGCGCACGTTGGCGCCGGAGATCCGCGACCTCACGCTGCGGATCCTCGCCGACCTCGAGCCCGGCCACAGCACCGACGACGACGCCTTCAGCGCCCGGGCCGCCTGGACGCGCCCGCGCCATGGCGGCTTTCGCGACGACGTGGTCGCGTGGACGCTGCGCGAGGCGGCAGAGCTCGGCGTCAGCTCGCTCGGTGTGATCAGCAGCTTCGGTCGCGCTCTGCTCCACGACGCCGGGCAAGCGGCGGCGACGCTGCAGCCGCTGCTGCCCGCCACGGTCGACCGGGTGCTGCTGCAGGCCGATCTCACCGCGGTCGCACCGGGGCCGCTCGACACCGACGTGTCGGTCCGGCTCGCCGCGTGCGCCGACGTCGAGTCGCGGGGCGGTGCAACCGTCTACCGGTTCTCCGCAGACTCCGTGCGCCGCGCGCTCGACGCCGGCTGGAGCGCCGCCGACCTGCACGCCTTCGTCGGTGCCTGCTCGCGCACCCCGGTTCCGCAACCGCTGACCTACCTCATCGACGACGTCGCCCGACGGCACGGACGGCTGCGCGTGGGTGTTGCCGAGAGCTACGTCCGCAGCGACGACGATGCGGCGCTGGTCGAGCTCGTCGCCGATCCACGAGCCTCGACGTTGCGGCTTCGCCGGCTCGCGACGGGTGTGGTCGTGACCGACGTGCCGATCGACGTGGTGCTTGCCCGGCTGCGCGAATGGGGTCGCGCGCCAGTCGCCGAGACAGCCGACGGTACGGCGAGACGCACTACGGCCGACCGTCTTCGTACCCCGGTCCGGCGACGGAGGCAGCCTCGAGCGCACGACGTGCACCGCCTCGACGACGCCGCGCTCGCCGCCACGGTGGCCGCGCTGCGGGCGGGTGACCGGACAGCCGCGGCGCCACCCACCGAGGCCACATCGTCACGTGTGAGCCCGGCGGCGGTGCTCGCGCAGCTTCGGGAGGCGGCGGAGAGCGGCGCCAGTGTCCTGGTGACCTACGTCGACCAGCACGGTGCTCGCTCAGAACGCGTCGTCGACCCGATCCGGGTCGAGGGCGGCTGGGTCACCGCGCTCGACCACCGCTCCGACACCACGCTGACGCTGGCCCTGCACCGGGTCAGCGACGTTTCCCGTGCGTCACCCGCGCTTGCGGATGATTCGGTGCACGCCGACGACTGACCGACCCGCCACGCGCCGCCCCACCGTAGGCCCACCGATTCCCTCAACCGGGTCTGCACGAGAAGCGGGACCACCCGGCGACGATCTCTTTCACCAGCTCAAAGCTCACCCGAAAGCCGCCGCGGTCCGGGTACCCTCTCCCGAGGCCACCGCACGTGACCACCAGCCGTCACCGGGAGGCCCCCGAGTCACAAAGCCCGTGCCACGCCGCCAAACGCACACGGTGTCATTGATGGCGTCGATGTCATGGGTGTCGAAGTTCTGCCGGTTCCCGCTGATGGCCGACCACATGCAACTGTTGTCGTAATCGTCATTGGCGTCGGATCGGTGTCCCCAGTCCCGCCGTGTGGCCGAACTCGTGGCATCCGCCGCTCTTCACCCTGTCCGCCGTATAATCAGCGAAGTAGGTCAGGCTATATCGAACGTGGTAGACGTCGTAGTGGATGTAGAAGAGAGTCCAGTTTTCACAATTGGTCCTCCCGTAAACCCCGTTTCAGTCCCCTGCCGTGCCGTAGTAGGCGTCGTAAACCTCGACATCACCGGATCCGCTCAAGGTGGCATTCATATCGGAGACATCGAGTTGAGCGATCCCATGTTGGACCGCATTGTCCAGTTTTCCCGTCACCGAGTTTCGGTCAACGAAGTGATCTGCGTTGTCCGGTGTACCGGAATTGGCCTCGCCCCCATGACCTGCGAAACTCGGCTCCGCAAGCACCGTGAGCGAGAGAGCGGCAGCAAGAGCAACGACTGCGACGCGACGACCAAGTTCCGACGACATCACTACTCCTCGAAACAGACGGGTTCGGACTGCTCATCACCCGGGACAGAGGGATAGCAGATCGTTACGGTGACCGGCTCCGCCGCCCCGCTCTGGGCTGCTGAGATGCCTCCGCTGAGGGCTTCCCGGAACTCAACTGCAGTCGCGGAATGTCCCAATGGCTGCCACACCCCCTGATGTGCATACTCAACACGCTCTCCGTCGAGGAGCGCAATCCCGTCGCCGTTGAGCGGGCTGTACGTCGACATGAGCGTGCCGTCAGGGGCGCGATCACGACTGACGACGAAGAAGCCGACCTGTCCTGGCTTCACCCACCCGATCGACTCGCGCTCGTAACCAACACCGTCCTCCCAGTAGCCGTCGGTGACCAGGAGGGTTTCGGGGGTCCCGGCCTGCGGGTCGCGGCTGTAGAGCAGCTTGCGCACCTCCACGTCGAGAAGTCGCGGGACGATGTCCGCCTCGGACCCGTCGGCCAGTCGCACTGGATCCCTTCGTTCGACGTCCACAACCTCCCCCTCGACTACGAACGCGGCCGTGGCCACGAACTCGCCGATGCTCTTGAAGGTGACCGCCGAGGAGCCGTCAGGGTAGGTGCCCGTGGCACGAGTCGGGAATGTGGCTTCGGGGGGATCCTGCGCGACGAATAGGAAGGCGCCAAGCGCGACGAACAGCGCCGCCAAGGATGAGATCGCGACGACCCAGCGTCTCATGGAGTCCCAACCCATCTCCGGCGGCCACCCTGGGTGGACCACCATCACCGAACGTACACTCCATCCGAGTCCGAGGGTTCAACGGTCCGACGAGACCCACCTGATGTGCTCGCGAAGTGGGGCGCGTGCCTCACGGGAGAAATGCTCCGCGAACCGCGGGAACTCGCGCTCCTCGTTGAGGGCCGCCGAGTCCGGTGGCGGTGTCTGGCTGGCCGTGCACCGGGTCAGCGATGTGTCTCCGGTGCGCTCGTAAGATGTAGGGGTGGACTTTGTTCGTTACGCCGAGCGGGCCGCAGCGCTGGTCAACGCGCCGCTGTCCGACGTCGACGACCTGCGCGAGTTCCTCGGCGACCGGCCCTGGCTGCTCGACGGCGTGACGCAGCCCGATACCCGGACCCTCGCCCGGCTACAGGGCCAGCTGCGCCCGGTCTTCGAGGCCTCTCAGGCGGCCGACGACGCCGGTGTCGTCTCGCGCGTCAACGAGCTGCTGGCCGGGCACCCCATCACGCCGTACATCGCCGGACACGACGCTCAGTCCTGGCACCTGCACGTGTCAGACCGATCCTCCTCGGTCGCCGACCTGCTGGCGGCCGAGGCGCTGCTCGGACTGGCCATCCTGATCTGCGACCTCGGTGCCACCCGGCTCGGCGTCTGCCATGCCGGCGCGTGCCGCAACGTCTTCGTGGACACCTCGCCGAACCAGTCGCGTCGTTACTGCTCCGACCGGTGCTCCTCACGAGCCAACGTCGCGGCCTACCGGGCTCGGCGGCGCGCCGAGGCCCAGGAGGCACCGACCGGATGACCGACGGCCCCCTGATCGTCCAGTCCGACAAGACGCTGCTGCTCGAGGTCGACCACCAGCAGGCCGATGACTGCCGCAAGGCGATCGCGCCGTTCGCCGAGCTCGAGCGTTCACCGGAGCACATCCACACCTACCGCTTGACCCCGCTCGGGCTGTGGAACGCCCGGGCCGCCGGCCATGACGCGGAGCAGGTGGTCGACACGCTGCTCGCCCACTCGCGCTACGCCGTGCCGCACGCGCTCCTGGTCGACATCGCCGAGACGATGGCCCGCTTCGGCAGGCTGCGGCTCGACAAGCACCCGGTGCACGGGCTGCTGCTGACCTCGACCGACCGCGCGGTGCTCGAGGAGGTGCTGCGCAGCAAGCGGATCAGGCCGATGGTCGGTGAGCGCATCGACGACGCCTCCGTCGCGGTGCATCCGTCGGAGCGGGGCAACATCAAGCAGGCGTTGCTCAAGCTCGGCTGGCCGGCGGAGGACACCGCCGGCTACGTGGACGGCGAAGCCCATCCGATCGCGCTCGCGGAGCATGGCTGGGCGCTGCGCCCCTACCAGCGCCAGGCCGCCGAGTCGTTCTGGCACGGCGGGTCCGGCGTCGTCGTACTCCCGTGCGGAGCAGGCAAGACGTTGGTCGGAGCGGCGGCGATGGCGCACGCGCAGGCGACCACGCTGATCCTGGTCACCAGCACGGTGGCGGCGCGGCAATGGAAGGAGGAGCTGGTACGGCGGACGTCGCTGACCGGGGACGAGATCGGTGAGTACTCCGGTGCTCGCAAGGAGGTCCGGCCGGTCACGATCGCGACGTACCAGGTGATGACCGCACGGCGCAAAGGCGTCTACACCCACCTCGAGCTGCTGGACGCGCGTGACTGGGGCCTGATCGTGTACGACGAGGTGCATCTGCTGCCCGCGCCCGTCTTCCGGATGACCGCCGACCTGCAGGCGCGGCGGCGGATCGGGCTCACCGCGACCCTGATCCGCGAGGACGGTCGTGAGTCGGACGTGTTCTCGCTGATCGGCCCGAAGCGCTACGACGCCCCGTGGAAGGACATCGAGGCACAGGGCTGGATCGCCCCCGCCGACTGCATCGAGGTCCGGGTGACGCTGCCCGAGCACGAACGTTTCGCCTACGCCACAGCTGAGCCCGAGGACAAGTACCGCCTGGCCGCCACCAGTGACACCAAGAACCGAGTCGTGAGCCGGCTCGTCGAGACGCACCGCGGCGAACCGACCTTGGTGATCGGTCACTACATCGACCAGCTCGACGAGCTCGGCCGGCTGCTCGACGCGCCGGTGATCAAGGGTGAGACCGGGGTCAAGGAACGCCAGCGTCTGTTCGCGGCGTTCCGCGAAGGTGACATCCCGCTGCTGGTCGTGAGCAAGGTCGCCAACTTCTCCATCGACCTGCCCGAGGCGAGCGTCGCGATTCAGGTGTCGGGGACGTTCGGATCGCGCCAGGAGGAGGCGCAGCGGCTCGGTCGGCTGCTGCGGCCGAAGGCGGACCAGCGCGCCGCCCGGTTCTACGCGGTGGTCGCGCGCGACACCACTGATGCCGACTACGCGCAGCATCGGCAGCGGTTCCTGGCCGAGCAGGGCTACGCCTATCGGATCGTCGACGCCGACGCGGTGCTCTAGTCTGCGCGCTATGCGAGCGACCCTCATCCATGGTCCGCGCGACATTCGTGTCGAGGACGTTCCGGACCCCAAGATCCTGCGGCCCACCGACGCCCTGGTCCGGGTGACCGCAGCCTGCGTGTGCGGATCCGACCTGTGGCCGTATCGCGGCGTCACGAAGACGTCGGGCCCGTCGAGGATCGGCCATGAGTTCGTCGGGGTGGTGGAGGACGTCGGCGACGAGGTGGGCACGCTGCGTCCCGGTGACTTCGTGATCGCGCCGTTCGCGCTCAGCGACAACACCTGCCGGCACTGCCGCAACGGCGTACACACATCGTGCGAGCACGGCGCATGGTGGGGCGGCGAGGACGAGCACGACCTGCCGATCGACGCCGGCCAGGGCGAGGCGGTGCGGGTCCCGATGGCCGACGGCACCCTCGTCGCGACCCCGGAACCTCCCGACCCGGCGATGGTACCGAGCCTGCTGACCCTGTCCGACGTGATGGGCACCGGGCACCATGCGGCGCGGTCGGCGGGTGTGGTGGCGGGTAGCACCGTTGCCGTGGTCGGCGACGGTGCGGTCGGGCTGTGCGGGGTGCTGGCCGCGCGACGCCTCGGTGCGGAACGGGTGGTCGCGATGTCGCGGCACGCCGACCGGCAGGCACTGGCGCGAGAGTTCGGCGCCACCGACGTGGTCGCCGATCGTGGCGAGGAGGGCGTGGCGCAGGTGCAGGACCTGCTCGGTGGCATCGGCGCCGAGGCGGTCCTCGAATGCGTCGGCACCAGGGAGTCGATGGACCAGGCGATCGACACTGTCCGCCCCGGCGGTCGGGTGGGCTACGTCGGGGTGCCCAGTGGTGGCGCCGAGCTGCCGATCCGCACCTTGTTCGCCAAGAACGTCGCGGTGGGCGGTGGGGTGGCGCCGGTCAGGGCCTACCTCGAGGAGCTGCTCGCCGAGGTGTGGGCGGGCAGCCTCGACGCGGGTCGCGTCTTCGACCTGGAGCTGCCGCTGGAGCAAGCCGCGGACGCGTACGCCGCGATGGACGAGCGCCGCTCGATCAAGACGCTGCTGCGCCCCTGACTCCGTACTACCGAGCGGCGGTTGGTAACGTCGCCCTTCCCCACTCCTCGACTGCCGCGCCGCGCGGAGGTGCCGTCGTGTCCGAAAGTCCCGTGGACCCCTCTCATCCCCCTGATCCCGAGCTGGCGACCGAGCGCGCCCATCTCGCCGACTCGCGTGCCAACCTGGCCCGGATGCGCGCCCGCACCGCCGGCCTGGACCGTCAGGTCGCCGGTGATTGGGTCTCGCAGCAGGTGCTCGAGTCGGCATTGTGGCTGCGGATGAAGCAGCTCGAGGACGACCCCGACGTACCGCTCTTCTTCGGCCGCCTCGACTACGCCTCCGACGCCGAGGAGGGACGGGGCGAGCGCTTCTACGTCGGCCGCCGGCACGTGACCGACCAGGTGGGTGACCCGATGGTGATCGACTGGCGGGCCGGCATCTCCCGCGCGTTCTACCGCGCCAGCAAGGCGGCGCCGATGGGGGTCGACCTGCGCCGACGCTTCGGCTTCCAGCACGGCCAGCTCACCTCGTTCGAGGACGAGCGCCTCACCGCCGGCGAACAGGAGGCGCACTCGCAGATCCTCGAGACGGAGATCGAGCGGCCCCGGGTCGGACCGATGCGCGACATCGTGGCGACCATCCAGCCCGAGCAGGACGACATCGTTCGCTCCGACCTGACCCGGTCCGTGTGCGTGCAGGGAGCACCGGGCACCGGCAAGACGGCGGTCGGGCTGCACCGGGCGGCGTACCTGCTCTACGCCCACCGCGACCAGTTGCGCCGTCAGGGCGTGCTGGTTGTCGGCCCCAACGACTCGTTCCTGCGCTACATCGGCGACGTCCTCCCGGCGCTCGGCGAGATCGACGCCCGCCAGGCCACGCTGCCGCAGCTGGTCGGCCGGGTCGCGGTCCGCGTCGAGGACCCTCCGGAGGTGGCCACGCTGAAAGGCGATGCCCGGCTGGCCGAGGTGGTCCGGCGCGCGGTGTGGGGACATCTCGGCATCGCGAGAGAGGGTCTGGTGGTGCCGCGCGGTGCCCGCCGGTGGCGAGTCCCGGCGTACGAGGCGGACGAGATCGTCACCGAGCTGCGGCAGCGCGGTGTCCGCTACGGTGCCGGCCGCGCCATGCTTCCGCAACGGCTCGCGCACCAGGTGCTGGTGAAGATGGAGCTGTCCGGCGAGTCCCCCGACGACCGCGTGCAGGCGACCGTGGCGCGCAGCCGGCCGGTCCGGACGTACGTCGAGCAGCTGTGGCCGGTGGTGGACCCGCCACGGCTGGTGCATCGGCTGCTCGGGGACCCGGCCTTCCTCGCCACCCACGCGCAGGACATCTTGACCGAGGACGAGCAGCAACGTCTGCAGTGGCCACGCCCGGCCCGGAGCGCGGGGACTGCGCGCTGGTCGCTGGCCGACACCGTGCTCATCGACGAGGCCAGCGACGTGATCGAGCGGACACCGAGCCTCGGCCACGTGGTGCTCGACGAGGCGCAGGATCTCTCCCCGATGATGCTGCGCGCCGTGGGCCGGCGCTGCAGCACCGGCTCGACGACCGTGCTCGGAGACCTCGCCCAGGCGACCACGCCGTGGGCGACCCGGTCCTGGCGCGAGGCTGTCGGACACCTGGGTCAGCCCGACGCGCACATCGAGGAACTGACGCTGGGGTTCCGCGTGCCGGGAGAGGTCATCGAGCTGGCGACCCGGCTGCTGCCCACCATCGCCCCCGGCCTGCGTCCCCCGACATCGGTGCGCCGGGCCCGCGGTGACCTGACCCTGCGCCGCGTCGACGACCCGGCCGCCGCCACCGCAGCCGGGGTGCTGTCCGCCCTGGACCTGGAGGGGTCGATCGGCGTCATCGCGGCGGACCGGTCGATCGACTCGGTGCGTGCGGCCCTGACCGGTCGGGCGATCTCGTTCGTGCTGCTCGGGACCGAGGGCGACGTCGACGCCCGGGTCGACCTGGTGCCTGCCTCGTTGGCGAAGGGGCTGGAGTTCGACCATGTGGTGCTGACCGAACCGCAGGAGGTGGTCGACGGTGAGGCCGACGAGATGACCGGGCTGCGCCGTCTCTATGTCTGCCTGACCCGGGCCGTGACCTCGCTCCAGGTGGTGCACAACCGCCCGCTGCCCGAGCAGCTCGGTGCACCGGCCGGGTAACCCCTAGGGTGGGCGGACGTGGAGGACCTGCGTGAGCGGATCGCCGCGCGCTACCGCGAGCCGCACCGGCGCTACCACGACCTGCGCCACCTCGAGGAGGTGCTCGAGGCCGTCGACCTGCTGGCTGCCGAGGCCGGCGACCTCGAGGTGGTGCGATGGGCTGCGTGGTTCCACGACGCGGTGTACGAGCCAGCTGCGGACGACAACGAGGAACGGTCCGCGCTCCTTGCGACCGAGGAGCTGGCGGCGTACGACGTCGACCCCGCCGCCGTGCGCGACGTGGCCCGGCTGGTGCGGCTCACCGCATCGCACGACCCCGCTCCCGGCGACCCCGACGGAGCCGTGCTCTGCGACGCCGACCTTGCGGTCCTTGCCGCCGCGCCCGACCGCTACGCCGCCTACGCGCACGACGTCCGGGTGGAGTACGCGCACGTCGACGACCGGGCCTTCGCCACCGGCCGGGCAGATGTGCTGTCGTCGCTGCTGGCGCGCGACGCCCTCTACCGCACCCGGACCGGTCACCGGCTGTGGGACGACCGTGCCCGTGGCAACGTCAGCGCCGAACTTGCCCGTCTCCGCGCCTCCGCTCATCCCGGGGTTTAGGCCGGCGCAGGCCGGCCGCGCGCAGCCGGCGCACCAGCTCGCGGCTGGACACCGGTACCGCACCCGCAGTCACGACCGTGCCGTACACCTCGTCAGGCACGTCGTAGTGGTCGCGGTCGAAGCCCCACGCCGGTATCCCGCAGGTGCGGGCAAACCGATGAAGCTCGTCGTACGACGTGTCGCTGGCCAGGTGGGACCACAGCCGGTCGTGCCGTGGCACGGCGGGCGGGTCGATGTAGACGGTCACGAGGTGGCGTGCCGGCGTACGTGATCGTCGAGCAGCAGACGCCAGGAGCGCACGTAACCCGCGTCGACGTACGCCTTGTCCCAGCTGGCTCCCGGCCGCACCGATGACCCCACGTGGATGGCACCGATCCCGGCACGGAGCAGCCACGGGACGTGCTCGGGCCTGAGGCCGCCACCGACCACGGCCAGCCGGGCAACTCCCTGGTCGGCGCTCGCCCGAGTGGTCAGGCCGTCGATGCCGTGCTCGACGTCGATCGCCGACCCCGCGGTGAGCACCGCATCAACCCCCGGCAGTTCACGCACCTGCCGCCAAGCCCGGTCTGTGTCGAGCGCCGAGTCGAGCGCACGGTGAAACGTCCACGGCGTGCCTGTGACCGAGTCGATGATCGCGACGCAGACGCCCTCGTCCACCTCGAGGTCGCCGTTGAGGAAGCCGAGCACGAGGCCCTCGGCGCCGGCGCTCAGGTACGCCGAGGCCAGGCCGATCAGCCGGGCCACTTCCCCGCCGGTGGTGCCGTATCCCTCGGACAACCGCAGCATCGCCCGGATCGGCAGCGAGGTGGCACGCACCACCGTGCTGACCACGGCCGGTTCGGGCGCCAAGCCTCCGGACCGCATGCTGCCGACCAGCACGAGACGGTCGGCGCCCCCCGCCTCCGCCGCCTCGGCGTCGGCGGGGTGCAAGGCGATGACCTCGAGCAACGCCCGGTTCCTGACCCACTGGTCCATCACCGACAGCATGGCAGCATGGGGTTCATGCAGCGTTCCGACCCGCTGATCGCCGCCCGCGCCCTGGTGCTCGCCGACCTGCAGTCGCATGACATCGCCGACGCAGCGACCGTGTCGGCACTGGAGGAGTCGCTGGCCCAGCGGCGATGGTGGGTGGAGCAGTGGCCGCAGGGGACCGACTACGTCGCCGGGCTGGTCGCCCAGGACGTGCAGGACGCGATCCTGGACCGGATGGGTCGCTGGCCCTTGTGCCGCCGCTGCTCCGAGCCCGATGGGCACGGTCTCTACATCGAGCCAGAGCTGGGACCCGACCCGCACTGGGTCTGCCCGAGATCCTCGACCGTCGTCGCGCCGCTCGGTCGGCTGAGCTGAGCCGCCCGCGGCGCAGATGTGATGTGCACTCTCAGCGGCGACCCGATGCACCACCCTCACGCCGCAACGCCGGCCGTCCACAGGCAGCGCTGCCACCTGCCGCTGGTGCGTGCGCCGACACCAGCATGGGCGGATGGACAAACCGGCTGAAATCCTGCGGCGCGAACGCGAGCGCCTGCTGCTCACTCAACGCGAGCTCGCCCAGCGCTCCGGTGTCTCTCAGTCGGCGATCAGCCGCTACGAGCACGGCGACGCCGTGCTCGGCTGGGACGCGTTCCGCACGCTGCTTGCCGGCATGGGCCAGCAGCCACGCATCGAGCTGGCTCAACTCGACGCCGACGTGGACGATCGCATCGACGCGGTGCTCTCCGAGCCGGACGCCACCTCGCTGATCGCCTTTGGTCCAGATCGCCAGCTCATCGATGACGTGCGGGCGACGTTCGCCCACAGGTTCGAAGGACTGGCGGCTGCCCGTCTCTGCGGTGCGCCGGTCCCGGTCGACGTGATCGACATGACCGGCCTCGTCACCGACGACGTCTGGGAGCCCCTCGCTCGGGTCGTCCGTCTGCACTTCATGATGAGCGTGCACCCACAGTCGCAGGCGTGGACGTCACCAACCGGCCCCTGCACGCTGCGGGAGTGGGCCCGGGAGGCCGGAGACGTACTGCACCTGTGCACCATCACCGGGACGACGCTGCGGGTGCGCCTGGTGGACGAGCTGGGCAGCGTGGTCATGATCTCGGTCGGTGGCTCCGACTATCCGGTGGTGCCTCTGCTCGACCTCCACCTCAGCGACCCCGATCACCGCCGCCTCCTGGACCGTGCGCGCGAAAGGGCCGGCAACGCCGATCGACCCCCTCAGCATCCAGCGTCGCGCAGCACCCGCAACACGTTGCCACCGGCCAGCTTGGCCAGGTCGGGGTCGCTCCAACCACGCTCGGCAAGTGCGGAGAAGAGCCGGGGATAGCTGCTGACGTCCTCCAGGCCACGCGGCATGAACCGCGAGCCGTCGTAGTCGCCGCCGATGCCGACGGCGCCGACCCCGGCGACGTCGCGTACGTGCTCGATGTGTCGTACCACGTCGTCGATGCCGGCATGGGGTCGCTCACCTTCCTCGCCGGCGGCCCACCACGCGGCGTGAGCCGGCGAGACGAACCCCGGCACGAACGTCACCATGCACACGCCGCCGTTGCCCGGCAGTGTGGCCAGCACGTCGTCGGGCACGTTGCGTGGCACGTCGCACACCGCCCTGGCGGACGAGTGGCTGAAGATCACCGGCACCGTGCTCACGCGCAGAGCGTGCCGCATCACGTCGGCCGACACGTGGGAGAGGTCGACGAGCACACCGAGCCGGTTCATCTCGCGTACGACGTCCCTGCCGAACGCGCTGAGACCGTGCAGGACGGGCTCGTCGGTGGCGGAGTCGGCCCACGACACGTTGTCGTTGTGGGTGAGCGTCGTCGGCGCTGGTGGCCAGGGAAAGGTGCTCGGGGTAGCGCGCGACGAGACAGCGAACGAAGTCGATCTGCTCCAGCGTGGCGGCGACCGCATCGGCGCCGGCCAGCGTCGGCGGCGCGTAGACCGACCAGAACTGCGCGCCCACCTGA
>JALZMX010000134.1 GCA_030857985.1 Actinomycetota bacterium
GTCCAGTCCGGCTCACCGTCGAGCGGTGCCCGGCGGACCCGCTTGAGGTTGTCGGCGGCGGCCACCTCGAGGTCGCGGGCCAGGTCGGCATCTGTGACACCGGTCAGGTCGATCGCGTTGACGTCCATATGCGAGGCGAGCCAGCCGGCCACCTCCTGCACCCGGCCGGTCAGCACGTTGACCACTCCAGCGGGTACGTCGGACGTGGCGAGCACCTCGCTCAGCGTGACCGCCGGCAGCGGCCGCGGCTCCGAGGCAAGCAGCACGCAGGTGTTGCCGGTGACGATCACCGGAGCCAGCACGCTGAGCAGACCGAGCAGCGACGACCGCTGCGGCGCGACGATCGCCACCACGCCGGTCGGCTCGGGCAGCGAGAAGTCGAAGTACGGTCCGGCAACCGGGTTGGTGCCGCCGACCACCTGCGCGACCTTGTCGGCCCAGCCGGCGTACCAGACCAGGCGGTCCACGGCGACGTCGACGAGCGCCTCGGCCGCCGCCGCGCTCAGGCCCTCACTCCTGGCCACCTCGTCGACGAACTGCCCGCGCCGGCCCTCGAGCAGCTCGGCGACCCGGTAGACGACCTGGCCGCGGTTGTAGGCGGTCGCGCCCGACCAGCCGCCGAAGGCCTTGCGCGCGGAGACCACCGCATCACGCGCGTCCTTGCGCGAGGCGAGCGCCGCGTTGGCCAGGAACCCGTCCTCGGCATCGGTGACGGGGTAGGAGCGCCCGCTCTCGCTGCGCGGGAACGCGCCGCCGATGAACAGCTTGTAGGTCTTGCGGACATCGACGCGCGCGGGGGCGCCGGCCATCACCGATCGCTCCTGCGCAGGTACGCCGCCAGCCCGTGCCGCCCGCCCTCGCGTCCGTAGCCGGACTCCTTGTAGCCGCCGAACGGGCTGGCCGGGTCGAAGCGGTTGAACGTGTTGGCCCACACCACTCCGGCGCGCAGCCGGTCGGCCATCCAGAGGATCCGCGAGCCCTTCTCCGTCCACACCCCGGCGGACAGGCCGTACGGCGTGTTGTTGGCCTTCTCGACCGCCTCGGCCGGGGTGCGGAACGTCAGCACCGAGAGCACCGGGCCGAAGATCTCCTCGCGGGCGATCCGGTGTGCCTGGGAGACGCCGGTGAAGACCGTCGGCGGGAACCAGTAGCCGCGTTCGGGCAGCTGACAGCTCGGCGCCCAGCGCTGCGCGCCCTCCGACTCACCCACCGCGGACAGCTCGCGGATCTTGGCCAGCTGCTCGGCGGAGTTGATCGCGCCGACGTCGGTGTTCTTGTCCAGCGGGTCACCTACGCGCAGCGTCGCCATCCGGCGCTTGAGCCGGGACAGCACCTCGTCGTACACGCTCTCCTGCACCAGCAACCGGGAGCCGGCGCAGCACACGTGGCCCTGGTTGAAGAAGATGCCGTTGACGATGCCCTCGACGGCCTGGTCGAGGGGTGCGTCGTCGAACACCACGTTGGCGGCCTTGCCGCCCAGCTCCAGCGTCACCGACTTGCGGGATCCGGCGATCCCGCGCGCGATCGCCTTGCCGACCTCGGTCGAGCCGGTGAAGGCGACCTTGTCGACGTCGGGGTGCTCCACCAGCGCCCGGCCGGTCTCGCCCGCGCCGGTGAGGATGTTGACCACCCCGGCCGGCAGCTCCGCCTGCCGGCAGATGTCGGCGAAGGCCAGTGCGGTCAGCGACGTCGTCTCGGCCGGCTTGAGGACCACGGTGTTGCCGCCGGCCAGGGCAGGGGCGATCTTCCACGCCAGCATCAGCAGCGGGAAGTTCCAGGGGATCACCTGCCCGGCGACGCCGAGCGGCTGCGGGTCGTTGCCGTAGCCGGCGTGGCCCAGCTTGTCGGCCCAGCCGGCGTAGTAGAAGAAGTTCGCGGCGGCCTGGGGTACGTCGACGTCGCGGGACTCCCGGATCGGCTTGCCGTTGTCGAGCGACTCGAGCACGGCCAGTTCACGCGAGCGTTCCTGGACCATGCGGGCGATGCGGAAGAGGTACTTCGCCCGCTCCGCACCCGGCATCGGAGCCCACGTCTCGGTGAAGGCGCGACGGGCAGCCTTGACCGCGCGGTCGACGTCGGCGGCGCTGGCCTCGGTGACCTCGGCAAGCACCTCCTCGGTGGCCGGGCTGACCGACTTGAACGTGCGCCCGCCCTCGCTCTCCACGAACTCGCCACCGATGAACAGGCCGTACGACGAGTCGAGGTCGACGATCGCGCGGGACTCCGGCGCCGGTGCGTAGTCGAATGGCATCGGAGCCGCCCTCAGTCCAGCGTGAAGTAGTCGGGGCCGGAGTAGCGGCCGGTCACGAGCTTGGTGCGCTGCATCAGCAGGTCGTTGAGCAAGCTCGAGGCACCGATGCGGAAGCGTTCGGGGTCCAGCCAGTCGGCGCCGGCGGTCTCGTTGACCAGGACGAGATGCCGGATCGCGTCCTTGGCCGTGCGGATGCCTCCGGCCGCCTTGACCCCGACCTGCCGGCCGGTGCTGTCACGGAAGTCGCGCACCGCTTCCAGCATCACCATCGTGACCGGCAGCGTGGCCGCCGGTGAGATCTTGCCGGTGCTGGTCTTGATCACGTCCGCGCCGGCCAGCATCGCCAGCCAGGAGGCCCGCCGTACGTTGTCGTACGTCGCCAGTTCGCCGGTCTCCAGGATCACCTTGAGGTGGGCCCCGGAACAGGCTTGTTGCACTGCCACGATCTCGTCGAAGACCTGCTGGTAGTGCCCGGACAGGAAGGCGCCCCGGTCGATCACCATGTCGATCTCGTCCGCCCCGGCCTCGACCGCGTCGCGGGTGTCGGCCAGCTTGATGTCGAGCGCGGCCCGTCCCGACGGAAACGCGGTTGCGACGCTGGCGACCTTGACCGCGCCGCCGTCGAGGGCCGCCCGCGCCACCGGAACCATGTCTGGGTAGACGCAGACGGCTGCCACGGATGGGCAGCTCGGGTCGGCCGGGTCTGGCCGCTGCGCCTTGGCGCACAGCGCCCGGACCTTCCCGTGCGTGTCCGCACCCTCCAGCGTGGTGAGGTCGATCATCGCGATGGCCAGGTCGATCGCGTAGGCCTTTGCGGTCGTCTTGATCGACCTGGTGGACAGCGTTGCGGCACGTTCCTCGGCGCCCACCTGGTCGACACCGGGCAGGCCATGCAGGAACTGGCGCAGCGACGACGCGGACCGGGTGGCTTCGTCGACACCTGCCGTCGGGGTCAGGACGGTGGTCACGGTGGCAGTCTAGGCCGCGCACGGCCGGGAACCTTGACGCGTCACGCCAGAGGGGGGTAAGCGGCCCGGTCCGAGCCGGCCCGGCCCGGCCGGCCCGGTCCGGGCCCGGCGCCGACGAGCCGACTCCCCGGTGCGCCTCCACCGGATCGGGAGGCGGGCGTGCCAGCCTGCTCTGCATGCACCAGCGTCTCCCCCCCGGATTCGTCCGCGGCAGCTCAGGGAAATCGCGCCGGGCAACCGCAGACGAATCGAGAGGGGGAGCTGCGCAGGGCCATGCGTTCGTCACCCTCGCCGTGCCCACCCGGTGGCTGCAGCCACATGACGACCTGGGCGTCGAGCTCGACGAGCACCTGCCGCCGCTGGCCGACGACGACACCGTCATCGTCAGCGAGAAGGTCGTGGTGCTGCTGGCCGGCCTCGCCATGCCGATCTCGGCCCTGAAGGTGGGGCCGACGGCCCGGGTGCTGGCGCACTTCGTCCGTCCCCGCGAAGGATCGCGTGGGCTGTCGGTGCCGGAGAAGATGCAGTACGTCGTGCAGACCGTGGGCCGTGGCCGGGTGTTCGTAGCCGCCGTCGCGGCCGCGCTGACCCGGCCGCTTGGCCGGCGGGGGGCGTTTTACCGGGTCGCCGGCACGATCGCCCGCGACGTCGACGGTGGTCGGCCGCCTTACGAGCATCTCCTCTTCCCGCCGCTGAGCGCGGTTGCCGCCCAGCGCACCTGTGTGTCGCTGCAGCGGCGTCTGGGCGTGGGCGTGGCGATCGTCGACCTCAACGACTTCGGCGGCTCGATCCGCGCCACGTCGTCGTGGTCGCTGCCCGACCACGCGTTGCTGCAGATCCTCTCCACCAACCCGCTGGGCCAACGGATGACCTCCACCCCCTTCGGAATCGTGCGTGAGGTGCTGGTGGGCCCGGCTCAGGAGCGCGACAGCAGCTGGCGCACCGAGCCCCAGAACGCTCGTCCCTCCGGTGCTCGGACCGCGATGAGGCCCAGCGCGTAGACAACGAGGACGACGGCGCCGATCAGCGTCCCGTGACCCAGTGCGGTGGTGACGTCGTCCGCCGAGCCCACCCCGACCGCTCGGCCGGTCGCCACGCCGGCGAGCGTGGCCAGCCCCCCCAGCAGCAGCGCCCGCGCGAGCAGCGGGCCGGTGCTGGCGACGCCGACCACCCGATGCCGGCGCCCGAGCAGCCAGGTGTTCGCTGCCGCGGCGACCAGCAGTGACAACGACGTCGATGCGGCCAGCCCGGCGATGCCGTAGATCCGGCCCAGGGTCAGGTCTCCGACGACGTTGATCACCATGGCGCCGATCGCCACCACGACCGGCCCGCTGGAGTCGCCGACGGCGTACGACGCCCGGGTCACCACCTCACGCCACCCGAGTGCGAGCAGGGCGGGGGCGTACCACAGCACGGCGGTCGCGGTCATCGCAGCGTCGTCGGCGTCGAAGCTGCCACGGCCGAACAGGACCGTGACCGCGGGATGGGCGGCGCAGACCAGGACCGCACTCACCGGGGTCAGCACCACCGCGGTCACGGCGAGGCCACGCGAGACCAGCCCCTGCAGCCGGGGCAGGTCGGCCGACGCCGCGCCCAGCGCCGGATAGAGGGCGGTCAGCAGCGATGCCACCAACAACGTCTCGCCGAGGCTGACCATCCGCCACGCGTAGCCGAGCGCCGAGATGGTGCCGTCGGCCAGCGTGGAGCCCACCGCGCGGTCGACCAGCGTGTTCACGTTGCCCACGGCGCTGCCGACGAGCAGCGCGGGCACCAACCGGGCGATCTCGCGGAAGCCCGGGTCGGACAGGGCGAACGACGGACGCAGCCGGGCGCCGATCGCGCGCAGCGGGACCAGCTGGAGCAGCAGGCGAACCGCGGAGCCGACGACGAAGCCTCCCGCCAGCGCGGTGACGCCGTAGCGCGGGCCGAACCCGGCCGCGGCCACGATCATCACCAGGTTGAACGGGACACCCTGGACTCCGGCCCAGCCGAACCGGCCGTGCGCCTGCGCCAGGGCGGCGAGCAGGTTGGTGCCGGCAATGAGCACGGTCGCCAGCAGCACGACCCGGGTGAGGTCGCGGGCGAGCTCGGCCTGGGCTCCGTCGAACCCCGGCGCGAGGGCGGTGACGACCGCTCCGGCACCCAGCCACATCAGCAGCGTCGCGAGCCCGAGGACAACCAGGGTCACCGACAGGGCGACGTCGATGCTGCGGTGCGAGGCGCACTGCCCCCCCTCGGCCGCGGCCTCCCGCGCCGCCACCGGCACCGCCGCCCTGGCCATCGCGCCGGCGACGAGCCCGAGTACGACGTTCATCAACCCCTGGGCGACGAAGTAGGCATCGAGCGCGGCGGTGGCCCCGAAGACGCCCGCGATCACGACGTCGCGGCCCAGGCCGAGCACCGTGGACAGCGCGGTGAGGGCCGTCACCAGGGCGGCGGCCCGGGTCACGTTGGCCATCAGCTGCGCCCGGACGTCGTGGTCAGAGCCCGGCGGCCGCGGCCAGGTCGGTGCGGATCGCATCGAGTCGCCCGGCGGCCGCGATCCGGGCGGCGTCGACGCCGCCCGCGGTGGGCACCACGACCTCCAGGTAGCACTTGATCTTCGGCTCGGTGCCCGACGGGCGGACGATCACCCAGGCGCCGCCGGCCAGCCGGAAGCGCAGCCCATCGGTGGGTGGCAGCCCCCCGACCCCGGTGGCGAGGTCCTCGGCCTGCTCGACTCTCAGTCCGCCGAGCGCCGCCGGCGCCGACGCGCGCAGCCGGGTCATCGCGTCGGTGATCCGGGCCAGGTCGTCGACACGCACCGAGAGCTGGTCGGTGGCGTGCACGCCGTACTCCTGCTCGATCGTGTCGAGCTGGTCCAGCAGCGTGCGGCCGGCGGCCCTGAGCGTGGCTGCCAGCTCGGCGATCCGTACCAGCGCGGAGACCCCGTCCTTGTCCTTTGCGATGGACGGCGCGACGCAGTAGCCGAGCGCCTCCTCGTAGCCGTAGACGAGCCCCTCGATGCGACCGATCCACTTGAAGCCGGTCAACGTCTCGACGTAGTCGGCTCCGTGGCGGGCCGCCATCGTGCCCAGCAGCGACGAGGAGACGAGGGAGGCGGCATAGACACCGCGGGTGCCGGCCCGCAGCATCGCGTCGCCCAGCAGCACCCCTACTTCATCGCCGCGCAGCATCCGCCAGCCCATCTGCGTCGGCACCGCGACCGCACACCGGTCGGCGTCGGGGTCGTTGGCGACGACGATGTCGGCATCGACCTGCGCCGCCAGCGCCAGCGCGAGGTCCATCGCGCCCGGCTCCTCGGGGTTGGGGAACGTCACCGTTGGGAAGTCGGGGTCCGCGTCGGCCTGCTCGGCGACCACGTGTGCGTCGTCGAAGCCGGCCGCACCCATGGCCCGCTGCACCACCTCTGCGCCGACTCCGTGCAACGGCGTGTAGACCACCCGCAGGTCTCGTGGGCCGTCGGGGTCGACCAGCCCGGCGACCGCCTCCAGGTAGGCGTCGAGAACGTCCTCGCCGAGCAGCTGTCCGCCGTCGC
Organism: Actinomycetota bacterium; assembly: GCA_030857985.1. GTDB lineage: Bacteria > Actinomycetota > Actinomycetes > Propionibacteriales > Nocardioidaceae > JALZMX01. Next base: position 6,758 of record JALZMX010000134.1, read on the forward strand.
CCCGCCGTACGCCGGAGAGCGGCCCCGCCGCCGTGATCAACGCGGCGATCTCGGTGTCGGCCGGCGGCACGATCTGGCTGCCGTCACCGAGGTAGACCTTGTAACCGTTGTCCCGCGGCGGGTTGTGCGACGCCGTCACCATCACCCCGGCGGCGCACCCGAGGTGCCGGATCGCGAACGCGAGCACCGGTGTCGGCAGCGGCCGTGGCAGCAGCAGCGCGTCGAAACCTGCGCCACCGAGCACTGCGGCGGTGTCCCGCGCGAACTCGGCCGACTTGTGCCGGGCGTCGTAGCCGATCACCACCGAGCCGCCGCCCGGTGGGACGGCGGTGCTGTGCAGGTAGGAGGCGAGGCCGGCGGCTGCCCTGATCACGACGACGCGGTTCATCCGGTTCGGGCCCGGTCCGAGCCGGCCGCGCAGTCCCGCCGTACCGAACTGCAACGGTCCGAGGAACGCGTCCGCGAG
>JALZMX010000310.1 GCA_030857985.1 Actinomycetota bacterium
CCGCCGCCACGGCGACGCAGCGCGCGACAGAGATCGACGATGACGCGGGGCGCCGAGGCACCGAGGGGATGCCCGATCGCGATCGCTCCGCCGTTGACGTTGACCCGGTCGTGGTCGACCTTGGGCAGCTGGTCGAGGGTGGACAGCACCATCGCGGCGAACGCCTCGTTCATCTCCCACAGGTCGATGTCGACGACGCCCATCCCCGCCCTGACGAGCAGCTTCTCGATCGCCGGCACCGGCGCCAGGCTGAAGCGGTCCGGCTCGAGTGCCACCGTGGCACTGCCCAGAATCTCGCCGAGGGGTGAGACGTCGAGAGCGCGGGCGGCGTCGCGGTTGCCGACGAGTACTGCGATCGCGCCGTCGTTGATCGGCGAGGAGTTACCGGCGGTGACGGTCCCGCCCGCGGAAAAGGCGGAGGGCAGCTGGGCCAGCGTCTCCACGGTGCTGTCGGGGCGGATGCTCTCGTCGCGGCGCACGTCCTCGACCGTCAGCACCGCGTCGTCGTGCAGGCCGGCCTCCCACGCGGCGTGCGCGCGCTGGTGGGACCTCGCCGCCCAGGCATCCTGGTCGGTGCGGCCGATACCGAGATCGGCCGCCACTCGCTCGGCACACGCGCCCAGGGAGTGGGTCCATTGCTCGGGGAAGGCCGGGTTGACCATCCGCCAGCCGACCGTGGTCTGGTGCAGCGCCATGCCGCGAGGTAGGCCCTCCTCCGGCTTGGGCAGCACGTACGGCGCCCGACTCATCCCCTCCACGCCACCGGCGACCACGACGGAGGCGTCACCGGTCGCCACCGCTCGGCCGGCCTGGATCAAGGCCTCGGCGCCGGAGGCGCACAGGCGGTTGACCGTAACACCGGGCACGGTGACCGGCAGCCCGGCCAGCAGGGCAGCCATCCGGGCGACGTTGCGGTTCTCCTCGCCGGCCCCGTTGGTGTTGCCGTAGTAGACGTCATCGATGGTTGCCGGGTCGAGCGCGGCGTGGCGTCGTACCAGCTCGGCGATCGGCAGCGCGGCGAGGTCGTCGGTGCGCACGTGCGCGAGTCCCCCGCGGTTGCGGCCGAACGGAGTACGGACGGCGTCGAGCAGGTAGACCGGCTTTGTCTCGCTCATGTCTCGGTCTCAGTCATATGTCGTAATCTTGACGGTCGTAACGGATGCATGGCAAGGTCCAGGCGTGCCTGACTCCGCCCAACCTAGCGTGGCCCTGGTCACCGGTGCCGGGCGCGGGATCGGTGCGGCGGTGGCGCGCCGACTCAGCGCCGAGGGCATGCGGGTGGCGCTGTCCGCACGCAGCACCGACGAGCTGGAGGAGACCGCGGCGGCCTGCCCCGGTGAGACCCTCGTCGTACCGGGCGACATGACGGACCCCGATGCACCCGACTGCATCTTCGCCAGTATCGAGGGGCGCTGGGCCCCGGTCGACGTGCTGGTGGCCAACGCCGGTGCCGGAGTGTCGGCGTCGCTGGCACGCACCACCGACGAGCAGTGGCAGCAGATGCTCGACCTCAACCTGACCGCGCCCTTTCGGTGCATCCGTCGGGCCGTACCGGCGATGGTCGAGCGCGGGCGCGGACGCATCGTGGTGGTGGCCTCGGTGGCCGCGAAGTCCGGTGAGCCCTACATTGCGGCGTACACCGCCAGCAAGCACGGCGTCCTCGGGCTGGTCCGGTCCGCCGCCGTCGAGCTCGCGACCACCGGCGTCACCGTCAACGCCGTCTGCCCCGGCTACGTCGACACCCCGATGACCGACGCCACCGTGGCCGGCATCGTGGAGCGGACCGGGCGGACCGAGGACGAGGCCCGGCGGATCCTCGAGCGCAAGCAGCCGATCGGTCGTCTGATCACGGCCGCCGAGGTAGCCGATGCGGTCTGGTTCTGCATCGCCAACCCGGCGGTGACCGGGCAGGGGATCAACGTCGACGGCGGCGCGGTGCAGTCGTGAGCATCGAGCGGGTCAACCCTCCCCAGCTCGCCCGACCGAGCGGCTTCTCGCATGCGATCGTGGCGACCGGCCGGGTGGTGTTCCTCGCCGGCCAGACCGCCCTCGACGCCGACGGCCGGGTGGTCGGCGACTCGGTGGTCGAGCAGTTCGAGCTGGCCCTGGCCAACCTGCTGACCGCGCTTCGTGCGGCGGGTGGTGGTCCGGAGCATCTGACGAGCCTGACGGTCTACATCGTCGATATCGACGACTACCGTGCGCACGCTCGCGAGATCGGATCGATGTGGAAGCGGCTCGTCGGTAGTACCTACCCCGCGATGGCCGGGATCGGCGTGGCGAGACTGTGGGATGCCGAAGCTCTCGTGGAGGTACAGGGCGTGGCGGTGCTGCCATGACCGCTCTTCGCCGGTCACAACAACATGTCGTCCTATTGACGCTAGACAGAAGGGCGAGATAGGACTTCTCCATACCCACACGACGGGCGCTCGTGCCCGATCTGGAGGCACTCCATGGCTTTGCGCATCGGTTCCGGTGCCCGTGTTGCCACGGCCGCCGCCTCGGCGGCACTGCTGCTCGCCGCGTGCGGCGAAGGCAGTCTGGGGGGTGATGAAGCTGGCGCCTCAGGCCCGGTGAAGATCGGGCTGCTCGTACCGCAGTCGGGTGTCTACACCGCGCTCGGTGACGACATGAGGAACGCCTACGAGCTCTACCTCGAGCAGAACCACGGTCAGCTCGGCGGCCGCGAGGTCGAGACCATTCTCGCCGACGAGGGCGAGACCGCCGAGTCGGGTCGCGCCGCGGCCCAGAAGCTGGTCCAGCAGGACCAGGTGCTGGCCGTCACCGGAGTAGTGAGCTCGACCACCATCAACGGCATCGTCGACCTCTTCGAAGATGGCGGCATCCCGCTGGTCGGATCCAACGCCTCGCCCACCACGCTCACCGACGTGGAGTACATCTGGCGCACGTCCTACGTCAACGATGAGCCGGGCAAGGCTCTCGGCGCCTACGTCGCCGAGAACGTCGACGGCCCGGTCTACCTGCTGGCCGCCGACTACCAGGCCGGCATCGATGAGATCGAGGGATTCAAGGAAACCTTCCTGGAGGCCGGCGGCGAGGTTGCCGACGAGGTCTACACGCCGTTTCCCACCACCACGAACTTCCAGCCCTTCCTGGCGAACCTGCAGCGTTCGGGCGCCGAGGCCGTGTTCACCTTCTACGCCGGCGGCGCCGCGGTCGACTTCGTGAAGCAGTACCAGCAGTTCGGCCTGTCCGACTCGGTCACGCACTACTCGGCCGGCTTCCTCACCGAGGGTGGTGTGCTCGACGCGCAGGGAGCCGCCGCCGAGGGGACGTTCACCTCGATGAACTACTCCGCCGACCTGGACAACGACGTCAACGCCGAGTTCGCCCAGGCCTACGAGGACGAGTACGGCATGCCGCCGACCACCTATGCGATGGCCTCGTACGACGCGGCCCAGGTGCTCGACCAGGCCATCGAGGCGGCCGGTGACGACCTGACCTCGGAGACGCTCAACGAGGCAATCGGCGAGGTGGGCGAGATCGACAGCCCGCGGGGAACCTGGCAGTTCAACGAGCAGGGAACCCCCGTGCAGATGTGGTACCTGCGTGAGGTCCGGGCCATGGATGACGGCTTCGCCAATGTCGTGATCGAAGAGCTCGGCGAGCTGGGCTGACCCGCAACCGAGGAGAGAGGCGCAGCACGTGCTCTCCTGGCTGGACGGCAATCTCGTCAGCATGATCGACGGCGTTGCCTACGGGCTGCTGCTGTTCACGCTGGCCGTGGGTCTGTCGCTCGTCTTCGGGATGATGGACGTTCTCAACCTGGCGCACGGCACGCTCTACCTGCTCGGCGCGTACGTCGCCTTCGCGCTGTCCGACGGCAGCTGGCTCGGCCTGCTGGTCGCGATCGTCGTCGGGGCGCTCGTCGGCGTCGCCGGTGGTGGGCTGCTGGCCGCGCTCACCCAGCCGCTCGCGTCGCGTGGCCATCTCGACCAGGCACTGCTGACGCTTGGCATCGCCTTCATCACGGCAGAGGTGCTGGCGTCGTTCTTCGGCAGTGAGGTGCTGCCCACGGCGCCGCCCGAAGGCCTGCGAGGCAGCACGTCGATCGTCGGCCACAGCTACCCGACGTACCGGCTCGCCTTCATCGGCATCGCGGGCGCCCTGGCGATCCTGGTCTATGTAATGTTCGAGCGCTCCTCCCTGGGGGCGCTGGTGCGCGCGACCGTCGCCGACCGCGAGATGGTGCGCGCGATGGGAATCGATACCCGCCAGGTCCTCTTCGGGGTGTTCGCGTTCGGCGCTGCGCTCGCCACCATCGGAGGTGTGCTGGGCGCACCGATCCTCGCCCCGGGGCCAGGCATCGATGAGACCGTCCTCGTGCTCTCGCTGGTCGTGGTCGTCGTGGGTGGGTTGGGGTCGGTGCCGGGTGCGCTGCTCGGCGCCCTGCTCATCGGTCAGGTGCAGACGCTTGGCGTCGCCGTGCTGCCGACGTACTCGCCGTTCCTGCTCTTCGGCGCGATGCTCCTGGTGCTGGCCTGGCGCCCCCAGGGTCTGGTGTCGCTGGTGCAGCGCGCATGAGTCCCACCGTGGTGAAGCGCGTCGTCGTGGCGGCGACGCTGGTGGTGCTGCTCGCACTGCCCTGGGTGGTCAACGCCTACGCGATCTCGACCGTCTCACGCATGCTGGTGTTCGCCGTCCTCGCAGTGAGCGTCAACCTGCTGACCGGGGTCACGGGACTGCCCACCCTCGGTCAGTCGGCGTACTTCGGAGTTGGCGCCTACACCGGGGCGCTCGTTGCGACGACCCTCACCGACGTCGGCCCGGTGCAGCTGGTGATCTGTGCTGCTGCCGGGGCGCTCGCGGCGGCAGTGACGGGTCCGGTGGTGATGCGTGCCCGCGGCGTGCCGTTCCTGATGATCACTCTGGCGATCGGCGAGATCGCGTACGTCGCCGCCGGTCGGCTCGACTTCATCACCCGCGGCACGGACGGCTTCTCAGGCATCCCACCGGTGGTGCCGCTGCCGGGGATGGAGCCGCTGCGCCTCGACGGGCTCGTCTACTACTACGTGCTCGCGGTGTTCCTGCTGCTGTTCGCCATCGTGGCGGTGCTGTTGCGGTCGCCCTTCGGGCTGGCGCTGCGCGGCATCCGCGACAACGAGGCCCGGCTGCGCGCGGTCGGCTACCCCACCACGGCGTTCGCCCTGACCAGCTACTGCATCGCGGGCGCCCTCGCGGGCGCGGCCGGCTCGATGTGGACCGCCACCCAGCGGTTCGTCGCCCCCGGCGACATGGGTTTCCAGGTCGCGGCCTTGGCGCTGCTGGCGGTCGTCATCGGCGGGGTCGGCTCGATGTGGGGCGCCTGCGTGGGTGCCGCACTCGTCGTACTCATCCGCGACTACCTGGGTGGCTTCCTGGCCGGGCAGGGGCCGCTGCTGCTCGGCATCCTCTTCGTGGTGGTGGTTTACACGCTGCCGCACGGGCTCGCCGGCGTCTCCTGGCCACGGCGACGGTCCCGCGAGGAGGTGTCCGCATGACTCCAGCCCTCGAGGTGCGCGCGGTCTCCCAGCACTTCGGACAACTCAAGGCGGTCGACGAGGTGACGCTGTCGGTGGCACCCGGCAGCCGACACGCCGTGATCGGACCCAACGGCGCGGGCAAGTCCACCTTGTTCGCCCTGATTGCCGGCACCCTGCGTGCGACCACCGGTCACGTGCTGTTGGACGGTGAGGACGTGACGTCGGTGTCGGAGCACCGCCGGGTGAGGCGCGGCATCGTACGGACCTTCCAGCACTCGTCGCTGTTCCTGTCGCAGACCGTGCTCGACAACGTGCTGCTCGCGGCTCAGCGCCGAGCCGGCGCCTCATGGTCGATGCTGCGCCCGCTCCGGAAGCGCCGGGACCTCGTCGGCGAGGGCCAGGCACTGCTCGAACAGGTCGGGCTCGGCGAGCGGCACCGCGCGCGTGCCGGTGCCTTGTCGCACGGCGAACGGCGTCAGCTGGAGGTGGCGGTTGCTCTGGGCTGCCGACCACGCGTGCTGATGCTCGACGAACCCGCAGCCGGGATGTCACCCGCCGAGACCGCGCGGTTCAGCCGGCTCGTGACCGACCTGCCCTCCGATGTCACCGTGCTGCTCGTCGAGCACGACCTCGACGTGGTGTTCGGCCTCGCCGACACGGTGTCAGTGCTGCACCTGGGTCGGCACCTGCTCACCGGCACCCCGACCGAGGTCAAGGCGTCCGAGGAGGTGCAGCAGGCCTATCTCGGGGCTGCCGACACCAGCGAGCTGTTCCGGGAGACCGCGCCATGACCGACGACTTCCTGACGATCCGTGGTCTGCGTTCCGGGTACGACGGGTCGACGGTGCTGCACGGAGTGGACCTCGACGTACCCGAGGGCGCGATCACCGCACTGCTCGGCCGCAACGGCGTCGGCAAGTCGACACTGCTCGCCACCGTGATGGGAATGGTGCGCGCGTACGGCGGCTCGGCCACGCTGGGCGGTACCGAGCTCGTCGGCAGGCCCTCCGACGCCATCGCCCGAGCCGGGGTCGCGCTGGTGCCGCAGGGACGGCGGGTGTTCGCACCGCTGACCGTTGCCGAGCACCTCACCCTCGCGGCGCGGCGGACCGGCAGCGGCGAGTGGACCCGCGACGGGGTGCTCGACCTGCTCCCCCGGCTGCGTGAACGGCTCGGGCACCGAGGTGACCAGCTGTCCGGCGGTGAGCAGCAGATGCTCGCGATCGCCCGGGCGCTGCTGACCAACCCTCGCCTGATGCTGCTCGACGAGCCGTCCGACGGGCTCGCCCCGGCGATCGTGGGCCAGGTGACCGACGTGGTGCGCGAGATGGGTGAGAGCGGCATGTCGGTGCTGCTGGTCGAGCAGGACCTGCGGTTGGCGTTCGCCGTGTCCGGTCGCGTGGCGGTGATGGAGAAGGGTCGGATCGCGCTCGAGACCACGACCGACGACTTCCGCTCCGACGCTGCCCGGGCGCGGTCCCTACTCGGGGTGGCGTAGCGATCAGCGGTCCGTGACCGCCTCGACGTGGCGGTGGCTGGGCTCTGCCAACCGGTCACGCAGGGCGAAGAACAGCTCGGCGGCGCGGGCGCCGTGCCACCCCCTCGGCAGCAGCTCGGGCGCCAGCCCCGGGTCGAGGAAGGGCAGCCGCCGCCAGGCCGTGAGCGCCCGGACGTAGTCGGCGAACGCCTCGCCGTCGTCACTGGTACGTCGACGCCTCCAGCGCTGCAGCACGGGCTGGTGGATGGTGACGAACTCGTCGTACAGGCGCTCGAGGCCGCTGAGGTCCCACCACGTCGACACCTCGGCGGCCATGTCGGCGAAGCCGAGGTAGTCGGCGCGGAACAGGTCGACGTACGGCGAGAGGCCGTAACGCTGCAACACGTCGCGGGTCTCGTCCTCGAGATGACCTGGAGCGATCCAGACGCCGGCGGCGACGGTGCCGAAGCCGAGCCAAGCGAGGCGGGACCGCAACGTGTGACGCTTCTGCCGCTCCGACTCCGGCACGCTGAAGACGGCGAGCACCCAGCCGTTCTCCGGGGTGGCGCGAGGCCGTTCGAAGATGCGCCGGTCGCCTTCATCGAGAATCGCTCGCGCCTGGCCCGACAGGGCGTAGCCGGCCAACCCGTCGACCTTCTCCGCGTGCAGGATGCCGCGCCGCTTCAGCCGCGAGATCGACGACCGCACCGCCGGTTCGTCTACGCCGACCTCGCCCATCAGCCGGATCAGCGCGCTGACGCTGAGCCAGCCGCCGACCTCCCGCGCGTAGAGACCGTAGATCGTCACGATGAGGGCCCGCGGCTGCAGGCCGCGCGTCTGGCTGACTTCCTCGGCGATGGCGGAGACCGTCACGCGAGCACGATAGCGCCCTCGTGATGCTCGTCAGCAAGACAACATGCGTGATCTGGTATGCCGACGTCTTGACTGCCGTCAAGCGGAGAGCATACTGAGGCGCATGCAGCTCTCGCCGTCCGCGCACGTCGACACGTTCTGCCGCGACCATCTGCCGGCCCCAGAGCTCTGGCCGGAGTTGCGCTTCGACCTGCCGGACGTGCAGTACCCGGACCGGCTCAACTGCGCCGTTGAGCTGCTCGACTCGGTCGTCGCCGAGCACGGTGCCGACCGGCCCTGCCTCCTCTCCCCCGACGGCCCGGTCTGGACCTACGCCGACCTGCTGCGGGTGTCGAACCAGGTGGCGCACGTGCTGACCGACGAGTACGGCGTCGTGCCCGGCAACCGGGTGCTGCTGCGCGGACCCAACAACCCGTGGCTGGTGGCCTGCTGGTTCGGCGTGCTCCGTGCCGGCGCGGTCGTCGTCACGACGATGCCGCTGCTGCGCGCCGGTGAGCTGACGGCGATCGCCGAGATCGGCGCCATCGACCTGGCACTGTGCGATCACCGCTTCCTCGACGACCTG
>JALZMX010000313.1 GCA_030857985.1 Actinomycetota bacterium
ACTACGGCATCCGCGCTGCCCAGGTCTTCTTCGCCTTGTGGCTGACGCCCCTCGGCTACCTCGCCTACCGGTCGCGACTGTTCCCCAAGCCGCTCGGCATCATCCTCGTCGCGGCGACGATCAGCTACCTGGCAGACGTCGCCGTCGCGTTCCTGTTCCCCGAACTGGCCGGGCAGCTCCACGACTTCTTCAGCATCATCCCCGCCATCGCGGAAATCTGGATGCTCTTCTACCTGCTGACCGTCGGAGTCCGCAGTCCGCGGAACGCACTGCACCCCCATCCCCGCGATGCGGCTCCGATCCCAGCGTGAGATCAGGCTGCTCGAACCCCGGCCCAGAGGGCTCACCTCACGTTCACCACACCTGCGCCGCTCTGGGGTCTCTCGGGCCGCGCCAGCGCCGGTGTGCCGCCTATCGTGATGCCGCATGACGAGCCTGCCCTCCGACGTGCTCGACGGACTCGTCGCCTCCGGCCGGGAGTCTGGTGGGGCCGTGGCGGTCGTCCGGGACGGGGTGCTCCACCTCGAGCACGCGGCAGGTACTCGCGACGGCACCGAAGCATGGGCGCTCGACACGCTGGTGATGACGTTCTCAGTCGCGAAGCCGTTGGCCGCTTGGGCCTTCCTGGACGCCGTAGCCGAGGGGCACCTCGACCTGGACCAGACCGTGGCCTCTGTGTGGCCCGCCTTCGGGCAGGCCGGCAAGGAGGGCACGACGTTGCGACACCTGCTCGCCCACCAGGCGGGGCTCCCGGTGTTCCCCGAGGAAGCTTTGGAGGTCGAGTACGACGACCGCGAGGCGCTCGTCGACCTGCTCGCCCGACAGGCGCCAATCCACCGCCCCGGTGCCGGTGTCGCCGAGCACGCCTTGACGTACGGCCACCTGCTAGACGAGGTCGTGCGCCGAGCAACCGGTGAACAACTGGCCGACCGATTCGCCCGTATCGCCGGGGAGGCCGGGTGGGACCTGCACCTGCGCGTCGCTGACCATGACCTGCCCCGGGTCGCGACCGTCGTCGACCCGGACGGGACGTGGCGTTCGGGGTATCTCGCAGATCCGCGCTGGGGCCCGGCACTCGGCCGGCCGCGTGGGCTCCTCGATCCGGGCGTGCTGAACTCTGACCGCTTCCAACGTACGTCGTTCCCGGCCGTGGCACTGCACGCGACAGCCCGTGCCCTGGCGTTGTTCTACGACGACGTGATCCGGCCAGATGGCCGCGTGGCCGACCGGCTCGGCCACGGCCTCTGGCGCGCGTACACCGAGCCCGCCGCGAGCGGACACGACGTGATCCTCGACCAGCCTGTCACCTGGACCCTGGGGTTCCAGGTCAGTGACGAGGAGGGGAGTCTGGTGCTCGGCATGGGAGGGGCTGGCGGCTGCGCCGCGTGGGCCGATCCGACGGCCGGTTACGGGGCGGCGTTCCTGACCAGACGGCTGGGCGGGCACGACCGTGTCGAGCTCGTGTGGGAAGCCGTCGCCGCGTGCATGTGAGCCCGACCGGGACACAGGTGCGCCGCAGAAGGACACCGGACGACGCGCGGGCTGACGATCGCCGTGGAGCCGCGCAGTGGTCTCACACTCCGGCCCGGGTTAGCTGCCTCAACCTCACAGCATGCTCTGGGTCTGCCTCGATCCAACTCTCGATGAGCTTCTCGATAGCACGGTCGGCGTCAAGGAGGTACATACCGTGTTCACGGCCGGAGCGCATGTCGACTTCCGGGCCGACGCAGACAATGCCGTTCGAGGCCAGTACGAGGACGCGCTGGTCGGGGCGGTCGCGCGCGTCTTGGGGTAGGCGGCACACCATTCCGACGCACTCACAGTGTCCTGCCAGCCACCGGTCGGGTCGGGTGCGTGCCTGGGTACGAGCAGCGTCGAGCAGCCGATCCAGTTCCTCCAGCTGATCGTCATGCAGTGGTGCCACCCGGTACGCGAGCCTGAAGGGGGACATTGACGGCTAGGACACCGTGGCCGCCCATGCGTGACGCTCTTCTCGGAGGGTGCGTTCGTGCTCCTCCCACCAGGGCAGCTGCACGCCGTCTGCTCCGCCGTGGCCGTGCGTGTGTCGTTCCG
>JALZMX010000329.1 GCA_030857985.1 Actinomycetota bacterium
ACCGCGAAACAGACCTCGGTGACGCTGAGGTCGCCACGACGCAGCAGCGCCATCGCGCGCTCGATGCGCCGCGTCATCAGATAGGCGTACGGCGACTCGCCGTAGGCGCGCCGGAACTCGCGACTGAGGTGCCCGGCCGACATGTTCACGCCGCGGGCAAGCGCCTCGACGTCCAGCGGCTGGGCGTACTCCCGGTCGATCCGGTCGCGAACGCGGCGCAGCCGCGAGAGGTCGCGCAGGTGCTGCGCCGCGGCGGGACTGCTGGTCACCTGCGAGATCGTGCCACGTCGCACCGGAGTTGCCTAGCGCCGCTGGCGTCCCACCCCACTCCGTGTCCGCTCAGGTCCGGTTCGGCTCCGCTTTACGTTCTCGACCCGTTCAGGCCCTGAGGTAGCCGCCACTCGTCCCACGTCAACACGTCTCGTTAGCAGTCGCGGCATTGAAGGGGCTGACTCACCGGGAGCCGAGGTTTCCGCTCATGACGAAGACCGTTTCGGACCGTTAACCTGCGGGCATGGCCACACACTGGACGCTCGGCTGTGACGCGGCCGACCCGCATCGGCTTGCTGCCTTCTGGGCCCTGGCCCTCGGCTATGTGGATGAACCCGGCTACGACGACCCGGACGGCGCTTCGATCGTTGATCCGGACGGGAAGGGTCCTGCCATCGGATTTCTCAAGGTGCCCGAGCCGAAGTCGGCCAAGAACAGGATGCACATCGACATCCGGGTCGCTGGCGAACCGCCATGGGACATGAGCAAGCGGGAGCAGCTCATTCGCGCGAAGGTGGCCGAGCTGACTGCTGCCGGGGCGACTACCGTGCGCGAGGAGTCCTACGGTGAGCCCCTGGGTCATGTCGTGATGCTCGACCACGAAGGTAACGAGTTCTGCGTCGCGTGACGGGGCTCCCACAGACTCAGTCAGGCCCGACCCCCTTGACCGGCCCGCTCCTTTCAGGATGACCTGCGCAAACATAGACAACGACGCGATTAGCTCCGGGCCACCGCTCAGAAAGTAGTAGGACAAAATGCGAAGCGTCTACGTGGTCACACACCCGGAGGCGACACACCATACCGAGAGGTTGGTCGGGGGTTGGTACGATTCGCAACTGACCCGAGCCGGAGTTAGTGCAGCGGAATCGATTGGCGTAGCACTACGAGCCAAAATTCCTCCCGGCAGGAGGTCGAACTGTTTTCATCGGACTTGCAGCGCGCGCGGCAGACAGCCCAGATTATCGGCGGCCTTCTGGAAGTCAACGTGACACTCGACCACGGCTTACGCGAGAAGTCCTATGGTGAAGCCGAAGGAAAGCCTCAGGCATGGCTGGATCAACGGTTCATGCCGCCGCCCGCCGTCGGCGATCGAATGCACCACTACGATGGCGTTTCAGGTTCGGAAAACAAGTGGTCCGTGCTGGCCGCGTGGATCAGAATGTCGATAGAAGCGGCCGGGTATGTCAACTTCCGCGTCTCGCCTGGAAGCATCACTGAACTTAGGCAAGATGACTACTTCTACAACCGCCAAATAGTTGTGCTGAATGATCTAACGCACCTCTCTGCTTGAGAGATCTCGGCCTCGCCGCCGCCGGTGACGATTCGGCGCTGCTGACCCCGACCTACCCTTCGGTGACGGGCCGGTAGGTGCACACGTGCACGCCCGTGCCACTGGTGACCGTGGAGATCAGCTCGAGCGTGCGCAGCGCACCGTCGTCGGCAAAGATCGTCTTGCCGCCGCCGAGGATCACCGGCTCGATCATGAGCCGGAGCTCATCGACCAGGCCCTCGCGCAGGAGGGTGCGCACGAGCGTGGGGCTTCCCATGACCAACAGGTCGCCGTCGTTGGTCTCGCGCAGCTCCCGGATGCGGACGACGGCCTCGTCCCCAGGGATTCGCGTGGTGTTGTGCCACGTCAGCTCGTCGTCGCCCAGCGTCTCGGACACGACGTACTTCGGGATGGCGTTCATCTGGTCGGCGAACGGGTCGCCGGCTCGCTCGGGCCACGCCGCGGCCATCGTCTGCCACGTGCGGCGCCCGAACACCAGCGCCTTGGCCTCGGTCATCGCGGCGTCGAAGGCACCGCCCATCACCTCCAGATCGAAGAACGGGTGCGACCACCCACCGTGGGCAAAACCACCGTCGGTGTCCTCGTCGGGTCCGCCCGGCGCCTGCACGACGCCGTTCAAGCTCATGAACTCAGTGATCACGATGCGCACGGGACTCACTCCTCTTCCTCGCTTCGGGGTACGTGGTTGAGACCATTGCGCCGCTGCAGAATCATCGCGCCCCACTCGATGTCCGGTGTGTGATGTAGAGCACATAGTCGTACGTCTCTCCGATGGTGGCTGTCTGGAGTCGGCGCGGGCCACCCCCCGCCTGGAACGGTCCACCGACGTGGGAGCGTGGCCGCGGCTGGGCCGTCTCCCTTGGTGCCATCGGCATTCCGTACTACCGCGACACGGTGCGAGCGTTCGCTCAGCGCGCATCTCGATGGTCGAAGCCGTACTCAGCGAGAGCTGAAGGGCCCACCGATTCGGCACCTGGCCGGACGGCTAGCCCACCGGCCAGACAAATTCGAGAAGATCGTGCAGCGGGCGCGGGACGTCTTCCAGGTCGAGTGCCTCCGCCATCGATGCAGCCAGGCGGACCTTCCGGCCCGAGCGAACTCCGGCGAAACGGTGCATCTGATCATGGGTCGGGCGCTGGCGCTGCGCCGGTTGTTGCTGGAAGCGTCTGAAGAGTTCAAGCTCACCCTCACGCTGCAAGACTCGTTCGACCGCATCGACACCTAGGGCTCTGAGCAGTTCATCTTCGAGGTCGGAATCGCAGACGAAGAAGCCATGCCCTGCCATCTCATCGCGCGTCGTGGCCAGGAAGCCGTGGTGGTTCATCGCCCTCCGGAAGAACTGCTCCTCCCCTGCGTCACACAGTCCCGCCACCGTGATCCCTCGCCCCGTTGGCCCGAGCACACGCAGGTAATGGCCGATGTTCGTCCCACCGCCCATCGAGACGATCTCCACGCCCTCTGCGGCGAGGTCTCGACGAGACCGAGCGGCCAGCACACGAAGCGCCGCGGCGTCACTCAGCCCCTCGACCAGTACGACGGCGGTGACTGGCGCAGGTTCGCGTCTCACAGGTGCCCATGTTCGCAGGCCCACAAGGCTGTTGCGACACCATTCACCGACGATGGCCCCGGACGCGTGCCGGCCGTCTTCGCTGAGCCGGCCCGCTGGCATGGTGGAGCGGTGGAGATCGACGTCGCACCTGCCCTCACCGACGAGCTGACCGCGCAGATCGTCGACTGCTGGGTCCGGGTCGTCAACGCGGGTGGCGCGGTCGGATTCGTGGCGCCGGTGAGGTCCGAGGAGGTGGCAGACCGTGTCGCCTCGACGTTCCGGAACCTGGGTCCCGACGGCGATCGGCTGATCATCGGCCGCGACGCGGGTCGGCTGGTGGGGTGGGTGCTCGTGCGCCGTCACGGTGGACCGCAGTCGCACGTCGGCACGGTCTCGCTCCTGCAGGTGCGCCCCGACGCGCAAGGCTGCGGTCACGGTGGCGCCCTGCTGGAGGCAGCCGGCCGGATCGCTCGGGAGGCCATGGGGCTGGAGATGCTCCAGCTGGCCGTTCGCGGGAGAACGGGTACGGAGCGGTTCTACGTCCGGTACGGCTACCGCGAATGGGGACGCCTGGCCGGCGCCGTACGGGTGTCGGCCGGGGACGACCGCGACCTCATCTGGATGGCCCGTAGGCTTCGCTGAACGTGGGAACATCGGACAGCTGCGGGGCGTATGCTCCGAGCACCTGCCGTTCGCGGCGGCGTCTCGACCGGTGCAGAGGTGCACAGGGGAAACGCATGAGATTCCGATTCGTGACGAGGACCTTGCCGTGCTGGTCAGTGTGCTGCTGGTCGGCACACTCACGTCTCCATCGGCTCAGGCGGTGACGCGGGAGTGGGGACGCCTCCACCTGGCCTCCCCCGGCGGAATCTGGGAGGCCGAGGCCCACGGCACCGCTGGGTGGAAGAACGGGCAGCCGCGGGTGCGGGCACGGTTCGTCGACTACAACGGCATGGCCGACAACGACCAGACCTTCGTGCAGGTGAAGTTCTACAAGCACCGGAGCTGGGTCTGCGGGATCAACGGGCAGAGGTGCTTCGGCTACCGGCTCGAGGACACCAAGCGAACCGGCCTGACGTACGTCGGGGCTGAGTGGTACACCGACGTGGTGCGGTTGGGCCACCAGGCGGTCGGACGCTGGAAGGTGCGCGCCCGGGTGTGCGACCGGGATGCCTCGACCAGGCGCGTGGAGTGTTCGCGGTGGTCCCGCTACCTGCGGGTGCACTGAACTCTGGACCGCCGGTTCTCTCGCCTGACCGGCTCTCGAGGTGGTTGATCCACGCCGCGCGGCATGCTTGCCGTATCTCATATCTGACGTATCGTGAGGTGCCATGACGGACGACTACCTCAGCCGGATCGGCAAGCTGATCCGCGATGCGCGCAAGCACCGCGGCTGGACGCAGAGCCAGCTGGCCGATGTGCTCGCCACCAGTCAGAGCGCGGTCAACCGGATCGAGCGCGGCCACCAGAACCTGTCCCTGGAGATGCTGGCCCGCATCGGTGAGGCCCTCGACAGCGAGATCGTCTCCCTCGGCTCCGGACCGACGCACCTGCGGGTCGTCGGCGGCACCCGGCTGCACGGCAGCATCGAGGTCAAGTCGAGCAAGAACGCCGGGGTTGCTCTGCTGTGCGCCTCGCTGCTGAACAAGGGCACAACGACGCTGCGCAAGGTCGCCCGGATCGAAGAGGTCAACCGCATCCTGGAGGTCCTCGACAGCATCGGCGTGAGGTCGCGGTGGCAGGCCGGCAACGACCTGGTGCTCACTCCCCCGGCTCAGCTCGACCTGCGGCGCATCGACGAGCAGGCGGCCCGCAGGACGCGGTCGATCATCATGTTCCTCGG
>JALZMX010000009.1 GCA_030857985.1 Actinomycetota bacterium
GCCGACGACCGGCTCGCTGCGCTCGCCTTGGAGCACAGCCACCCCCGCTGGATCGCGAGCGCGTTTCGCGACGCGCTCAGCGGCGACCTGTGGCAGACCGGCGCGGCCCTGGCCGCCGGCGACGCCCGGCCCGAGGTGCACCTGGTGGCCCGGCGACTGCCTCGCGAGGAGCTGGCGCTCGTCAGCGGCGGCACGCCCGGGCCCTTCTCGCCGTACGCGGTAAGGCTCTCCGAAGGTGATCCTGGTGCGCTCGGCGCGGTCCGGCACGGGCTCGCCGGTGTTCAGGACGAGGGCAGCCAGCTGATGGCGCTCGCGCTCGCGGCCGCGCCGATCGAGGGTCCCGACCGGCTGTGGGTCGACCTGTGCGCCGGACCGGGCGGGAAGGCGGCGCTGCTGGACGTGCTGGCTGCCGGGCGCGGTGCGACGCTGCTTGCGCTCGAGGCGCAGCACCACCGCTCCAGGCTGGTACGCAGCAGTGGCGTCTCGCTGGTGGTCACCGCCGACGCCCGGCAGCCGCCCCTCGCCCCCGGCTCCGTCGACCGGATCCTGCTCGACGCGCCCTGCACCGGGCTGGGCGCCCTGCGGCGGCGGCCGGAGGCACGGTGGCGCCGGCAGCCCTCGGATCTGCCGCCGTTGACCAGGCTGCAGGGTGAGCTGCTCGACGCGGCGGCGCTGCTGCTGCGGCCCGGCGGGGTGCTCGCCTACGTCACCTGCTCGCCGCACCTGGCCGAGACCGTCGTCCCGGTGTCCGACGTGCTGCGCCGCCACCCGGAGCTCGAGCGCGTCGACGCCCGGCCGCTGCTGCCCGGGGTGCCCGACCTCGGTGGCGGACCGTCGGTGCAGCTGTGGCCCCACCTGCACGGCACGGATGCGATGCATCTGTCGCTGCTGCGCCGCCACTGAGGCCCCGGGGGCGGGTCAGCGGGGACGACGCCACAGCGAGCCCGAAGGGCTCTGCGTTGCTGATCAGAAGTCGTCGTCGAAGGCGACGCTTCCGCTGACTCCCGTCTGGTAGGCGGACACCCGGCGTTCGAAGAAGTTCGACAGCTCCTGCACGTCCTGCAGTTCCATGAACGTGAACGGGTTCAGGGAGCCGAACATCGAGCTCATCCCCAGCTGGGCGAGCCGTCGGTCGGCCACGTGCTGCAGGTACTCGCGCATGTCGGCGAGTGACATGCCGGAAACGCCCTGGCCGAGCAGGTCCGCGGCGAACTGCACCTCGCACTCGACCGCCTCTGCCAGCATCTCCCGCACCTGCTGCTCCAGCTGCGGGTCGAACAGCTCGGGCTCCTGAGCCCGAACCGTCCGGACCACCTCGAACGCGAAGTCCATGTGCATGGACTCGTCTCGGAAGACCCAGTTGGTGCCCGAGGCCAACCCGTTGAGCAGACCGCGGCTGCGCAGGAAGTAGACGTAGGCGAAGGCGCCGTAGAAGAACAGCCCCTCGATGCAGGCGGCGAAGCAGATGAGATTGAGCAGGAAGGCCCTGCGGTCGTCGCGGCTCTGCAGGGAACTGAGTGTGCCGAGCGAGTCGATCCAACGTAAGCAGAACTCGGCTTTGCGCCGGATGGAGGGGATGTTCTCCACGGCGGCGAACGCCTCGATGCGCTCCTGCTCGTCGGTGACGTAGGTGTCCAGCAGGTTCAGGTAGAACTGGACGTGCACCGCCTCCTCGAAAAGCTGACGCGACAGGTACAGCCGCCCCTCCGGCGAGTTGATGTGCTGGTAGAGGTTGAGCACGAGGTTGTTGGCGACGATCGAGTCCCCGGTGGCGAAGAACGCGACCAGCCGGCCGACCAGGTGCCGTTCCGCCGGTGAGAGGCGGGCGAGATCGGCGAGGTCGGAGTGCAGGTCGACCTCCTCGACCGTCCAGGTGTTCTTGATCGCGTCCCGGAAGCGGTCGTAGAACTGCGGGTAGCGCATCGGCCGCAGCGTCAGGTCCATCCCGGGGTCGAGCAGCAGGCGGTTCTGGTCGACGGTGGTCACTGGCAGGCCTCGCAGCTCTCGGGCTCGACGGAGCAGACGAGTGCCTGCTGGTCGGTGACCGTCGTGCCGCCCACCGCGTCGAGCGCGGTCACCGTCGCCTGCTGGATGCGCGTCGCGGGACGTGACCGCAGGTAGTAGGTCGTCTTGAGCCCCGCTTTCCAGGCGTAGAGGTACATCGAGGACAGCTTGCCGATGGAGGGCGCAGCCAGGAACAGGTTGAGCGACTGGCTCTGGTCGATGTACGGCGCCCGGGCGGCGGCCAGGTCGATGAGCGTGCGCTGCGGCAGCTCCCAGGCGGTACGGAACAGCTCTCGGGTCTGCGTGGGCAGCGTGGCGATCGTCTGCACCGAGCCGTCGGCCCGCTTGAGGGCCGACCGGGTCTCCTCATTCCACCGTCCGAGCGCTTTCAGCTCACGTACGAGCGCGGCGTTCACCTGCAGGAACTCGCCGGACAGCGTCTCGCGCTTGAACAGGTTGGACACCTGCGGCTCGATGCACTCGTAGCAGCCGGCGATCGAGGCGATCGTGGCAGTCGGAGCGATGGCGATGAGCAGCGAGTTGCGCAGCCCGGTGACAGCGATCCGCTTACGTAGGGCGTCCCATCGTGCGCTCTGCGTCGGCGTGACTGTCCAGAGGTCGGGCTGCAGCTTCCCCGCGGCAGCCCGGGTCTGGTCGTACGCCGGGTGGGCACCGTGATCCTCGGCGAGGTCGGCCGAGACCTCGAGCGCGGTCAGGTAGACCTCCTCCGAGATCCTCGTCGACAGCTCGCGCGCCTGGTCGGAGTCGAACGACAGGCGCAGCGCGAACAGCACGTCCTGCAGTCCCATGACACCCAGGCCGACCGGTCGCCACCGTGGGTTCGAGGCGGCCGCTTGCTCGCTCGGGTAGTAGTTGACGTCGATGACCCGGTCGAGGACCGGCACCGCCGTGCGCACCGTGGCCCGGAGCCTGTCCCAGTCCATTCCGGTAGCGGTCAGGTGCTGGGCGAGGTTGATCGAGCCGAGGTTGCACACGGCCGTCTCGGCATCGGAGGTGACCTCGAGGATCTCGGTGCACAGGTTGGACAGGTGGACGACGTTGCCGGGCATCGCCGTCTGGTTGCAGGTGGCGTTGGCGGCGTCCTTGAACGTCATCCAGCCGTTGCCGGTCTGGGCCAGGGTGCGCATCATCTTGCCGAACAGGTCGCGAGCCTTGACCTGGCGGACATACCTGCCCTCCGCCTCGGCGGTCCGGTACGCCTCGTCGAAGGCCGGGCCCCACAGGTCGGGCAGTGACGGGACCTCGTCCGGGTCGATGAGCGACCACACCTCGTCGGCCTCGACCCGACGCATGAACTCGTCGGGGATCCAGTTGGCCAGATTGAGGTTGTGCGTGCGCCGGGCGTCCTCACCAGTGTTGTCCTTCAGCTCGAGGAACTCCTCGACGTCGGGATGCCACGGCTCGAGGTAGACGCAGGCGGCGCCCTTGCGCCGACCGCCCTGGTTGACCGCGGCGACGGAGGAGTCCAGCGTGCGCAGCCACGGCACGATGCCGTTGGACTGGCCGTTCGTGCCGCGGATCAGTGCCCCGCGCGAGCGCACTCGCGACCAAGAGATCCCGATGCCGCCGGCGAACTTCGACAGCAGTGCGACCTGCTGGTAACGGGCGTAGATCGACTCCAGCTCGTCCTTGGGCGAGTCCACCAGGTAGCAGGAGGACATCTGGGTGTGCCTGGTCCCGGAGTTGAACAGGGTCGGGGAGCTGGGCAGGTAGGCCAGGGAGCTCATCAACCGGTAGAAGCCGATGGCCTCCGCCGGCGTGCGCGACAGGCCGCAGGCCACCCGCAGCAGGAAGTACTGCGGGTTCTCCAGCACCAGGCGTCCGGTCGGGTGGCGCAGCAGGTAGCGGTCGTAGACCGTCCGCAGGCCGAAGTACTCGAAGCGGCCGTCACCCCGCTCGTCGATGGCGAAGTCGAGCTTGCGGGCGTTGTCCTTGACGAACTTGGCCGTCTCGTCGCCGATCAGGCCCTCGGCGTGGCCCAGCCCGACCGACTGGCTGAACGAGGCGATGCCCTGCCCGCGTACCTCCTTGTCGATGTAGCCGGCGAGCAGCCGCGCGGCGAGCCGGGAGTACTCCGGCTCCTCACCGATGAGCTCGGCGGCGGTCTGGATGGACAGCCGGTCCAGCTCGGCCGTGGTGGCCCCGTCGTACAGGCCGCTGATGGTCTTGGTCGCGACGCGCAGCGGGTCGACGTCGGCCAGGTCGCCTGCCCAGCGCTCGATCGCCCGGACAATCTTGTTCACGTCGACGTCCTCGCCGTCGCCGTTGCGTTTGCGGACCTGCATGGGAATCCGCTTCGGGGTATCTGTGGTGACCGTCATGGCTCTCTCCTCGCGAGCTCGGCCTGAAGGCCTGGAGCCGTACGAGGACCGACGGTGCCGGCGACCGGGCTGCTGCCCGTCGCTGGAGCCGTCAGCCGTCCCGCGCGGCGTCAGACCACCGCGCACGGAGTACGCGGTGCGCTGGCAGGTCTTCGGACTCGCGGGCGCGACCGACCTCTCGGCCGGTCACCTACTGACCGTCACTTCCCAGGCAGATCACGCCCAGTGCTGTTCCGGCCGTGCCCGTGTCGGGCCCGGCGTCGGACGGCTGTCGTTCCCACTCACCGCTGCGGGGCAGTCCCGGACTTCCACCGGGTTCCCTGTTGCCTCGACGACCCTGGAGAGGGCGCCGAACCAGCTGCGTCGAGCACCATATGTGGGTACGGCGGCTGATCCAGACACCACATGTTCTGTCGGCGTGTCGGATGCCGTGGCCACAGGGCTACGGTAGGGCTGGGCGAACGCAGGCGATGGTGCAGTTGAACCGTTCGCTGCTCGACCGTCTCGATGCGAGGGCGGCTCGGTGCTGATGGAGGCCGGGTCGACCGGTGACCTGACGAGCTGGCTCGAGCGCGAGGCACTGGTTACACGGTGACTGTGCTCGAGGCGGCGAGTCAGCAGGACCACCGAGCACCCCCCGATACGATCCTCCTCCGGCCGGGCCCCGCCCGTAGCGTCCTGCGTGGTGTTGTTCCCCTGCCGACGGGCCTGGTCGCCCGCCGCTAGAGTCCGGGACAACCTAAGGAGCCCCGTGTCGCGCCGTGCCCAGATCTCGCCCAGCATCCTGTCCGCCGACTTCGCCCGCCTCGCCGACGACCTCGCCCGCATCGACGGCGCGGACTGGGCGCACGTGGACATCATGGACAATCACTTCGTCCCCAACCTGACGATCGGGCTGCCGGTCGTCGAGGCGATCCTCAAGGCGTCGAACCTGCCGGTGGACTGCCACCTGATGATCGAGGACCCGGACCGGTGGGCACCGGCCTACGCCGAGGCCGGCGCCAAGAGCGTCACCTTCCACATCGAGGCTGCCGCCGCCCCGATCCGCCTGGCTCGTGACCTGCGCGCCGCCGGTGCCCGGGCCGGGATGGCCCTCAAGCCGGCCACGCCGGTCGAGCCCTACCTCGACCTGCTCGACGAGATCGACATGCTCCTGGTGATGACCGTGGAGCCCGGCTTCGGTGGGCAGAAGTTCCTCGACGTGGTGCTGCCCAAGCTCCGCCGGTGCTCCGAGGCGATCCGCGGCCGCGAGCTCGACGTGTGGCT
>JALZMX010000018.1 GCA_030857985.1 Actinomycetota bacterium
GCGCCGGGTCGGGGAGGGGTGCTTGACACGCAACTTCGAATACTTGAAGGCCCGATGCCCGCCGCCTATCCTCACCGCACCGCCTGTGGCGGTGCTCACGCCCACGACCGAAGGGTCTGCCCCATGCCCCAGGCGACGAAGAAGGCCGCCACCTCGACCCGGGTGGCTGCCAAGCAGACGCCCGCGAAGAAGACCTCGGCGAAGAAGGCACCGGCCAAGACGACGGCGACGAAGCCTCGGGCGACGAAGCCGGCGGCCAGATCTGCGGCGACCAAGAAGCCCGCCACCAAGAAGCCCGCCACCAAGAAGGCACCGGCGAAGAAGGCGGCGGCCAAGAAGGCACCGGCCAAGAAGGCATCGGCCAAGAAGGCACCGGCCAAGAAGGCACCGGCCAAGAAGGCATCGACCAAGAAGGCGGCGGCCAAGAAGGCATCCGGTAGGTCGTCAGCCAAGTCCACCCAGGCCGACCGCCTCGCCGTACGTGCCGATGAGTCGCCTTGGACATCGGCCGAGCTGGCCGAGGTGCGCGACGACCTGAACGGCGAGGCCCAACGGCTGCGCAAGGAGATCTCGTTGGCCGAGGAGGAGATCGCTGGGCTGTTTCGCGACGGGGGCGACGGCGCCGGCCACGACCAGGCCGACGTCGGTTCGACCGCGTTCGAGCGCGACCACGAGATGTCGCTGGCCCGGCACTCACGGGAGATGCTCAGCCAGATCGAGCACGCGCTCGAGCGCATCGACGACGGCTCCTACGGCGTCTGCGAGAGTTGCGGCAACCCGATCGGCAAGCTGCGGCTGATGGCCTTCCCGCGTGCGACACTGTGTGTGGCATGCAAGCAGCGCGAGGAGCGTCGCTGACCAGCAGCGACTCAGATTCCAGCCCTGACGACCGGATGCCGGCGGCTCGCCGCGTCCGGTTGTTGGTGCTCGTGGCCGCGCTTGCCTTTGTCGCCGACGTGGTCAGCAAGGTGGTGGCGGTCGACCAGCTCAGCACGCGACCGCCGATCTCCCTCCTCGGTGGCGTCCTCACGCTGCGCCTGACCCGCAACCCCGGTGCGGCGTTCAGCGTCGGCACCGAGGCCACCGTGCTGCTCAGCCTGGTCGCGATCGCGGTGATCATCGTGGTCGTCGTGTTGGCGCGGCGGACCAGAAGCGGGCTGTGGGCGGTGGCACTCGGGCTGCTGCTGGGCGGGGCCGCCGGCAACGTCACCGACCGGCTGCTGCGTTCCCCCGGGCCGCTGCGCGGACACGTCGTCGACTTTCTCGAGCTGCCCAACTGGCCGGTTTTCAACCTGGCCGACTCCGCGATCTGTGTCGCCGCGGTGTTCATCGTGATCCAGAGCATCAGGGGGGTGCACCTCGACGGCACCCGGACCGGATCATGAGCGTGTCGGCAGCCTCTCCATGAGCGACCAACGTGCCCTGTCTGTGCCGGACGGGCTGGCGGGTGAGCGCGTCGACGCCGCACTGGCCCGGCTGTTCGGACTGTCACGTACCCGCTCAGCCGACCTGGTGGCACAGGGCCGGGTGCTCGTCGACGGCGCGGCGCCGAGCAAATCCGACCGGGTCGACGCCGGTGCTTGGCTCGAGGTCGAGATCCCATCGCCGTCCGGTCCTGTCGCGACCGTGCCGCAATGTGTCGAGGGTCTCCGCATCGTGCACGACGACGAGCACGTCGTCGTCGTGGACAAGCCGGTCGGCGTGGCCGCGCACCCCAGTCCAGGCTGGTCCGGCCCCACCGTGACAGCTCACCTGCTGGGCGCAGGGTTCCGGGTCGCCACCTCCGGTGCGGCGGAGCGTCAGGGCGTCGTCCACCGGCTCGACGTCGGCACCAGCGGGCTGATGGTGGTGGCGAAGTCCGAGGCCGCTTACGCGCGGCTCAAGCGGGCGTTCAAGCAGCGCAGCGTCGACAAGACCTACCACGCTCTGGTCCAGGGCCACCCCGACCCGCTGCGCGGCACGATCGACGCCCCGATCGGGCGGCACCCACGCCACGACTACCGCTTCGCCGTGGTCGCCAACGGCAAGCCGAGCATCACTCACTACGAGACGCTCGAGGCCCATCGCTTCGCCAGCCTGCTCGAGGTTGCCCTCGAGACCGGCCGTACCCACCAGATCCGGGTGCACCTGAGCGCGGTCAAGCACCCATGTGTGGGCGACCTGACCTACGGAGCTGACCCGGTGCTGGCACGCCGTACCGGTCTGACCCGGCAGTGGTTGCACGCTGTGGGCCTGGAGTTCGATCATCCGGGTACCGACGAGCGGGTCACGTTCGCCTCGCCCTACCCCGACGACCTCGCGGGCGCCCTCGAGGTGGTCCGGTCCAGCGCGTGATGCCGGCCTGGAAGTTGCGCCCTGCGCAGGACGACGAGGCAGCCGCCGCCGCCGGGGTGTGGCTGGCGAGCCGCTGGGCCAACACCGCGACGATCCCGGCACCCGTGCACAGCGACGACGCGGTACGCCGATGGATGTGCGAGACCGTCTTCACCACCCGCGAGGTCTGGCTCGCAGTGGACGCCGACGACACAGCCATCGGTCTCCTGGTGCTCGACGACGCGTGGCTGGACGACCTCTACGTCGTACCCGAGCGCTCGGGTCACGGAGTCGGAGTGGCACTGCTCGAGCTCGCCAAACGTCTGCGACCGGATGGGTTCGGCTTGTGGGTCTTTGCCTCGAACACCGGCGCACAGCGGTTCTACCAGCGACACGGCCTGCTGCCGGTGGAACGCACGGACGGCGCGGGCAACGAGGAAAAGGCCCCCGACATCCGCTACCTGTGGTCGGAGTCGTCGTGCCCGTGAGCGACCGGTGTCGGTTGTCGTCGGCAATCCGACCGTCGGGTTGCCCGGGCGACCGCAGCGTCGGATATCCGGCGAAAGGGTGGGCGAGACACGCCAGCGGGCACCGTGTCGGCCTGTCGGTGCCTGCCGCGACGGTAGCCCGTGAGAGGCTTTTCCCGGCCTTCCCCCTACCGGCCCGCACCTCCTGGAGTCCCGCCCCGCATGTCGAGCAGCCCGTCGTTCGCGCACCTGCACGTCCACACCGAGTTCTCGATGCTCGACGGTGCCGCGCGGGTCGGTGAGCTGTTCAGCGAGGCCGCCCGCCTCGAGATGCCGGCGCTGGCTATGACCGACCACGGCAACATGTTCGGGGCGTATGAGTTCTACCGCGCCGGCCAGCGCAGCGGGGTCAAGCCGATCATCGGCACCGAGGCCTACCTCACACCGCAGACCAGCCGCTTCGAGCGCCGCCGCGTGCGGTGGGGCAACGGCAGCGGCAATGGCAGGGCGAGCGGCGCAGACGACGTCTCCGGCGGCGGCGCCTATACCCACATCACGCTGCTTGCCGAGACCACGCAAGGCATGCACAACCTCTTCCGGATGTCCTCCTACGCCTCGATGGAGGGCTACTTCTACAAGCCGCGCATGGACCGCGACCTGCTCGAGCGCTACGGCAAGGGCGTCGTCGCGACCACCGGCTGCCCGGGCGGTGAGGTTCAGACGCTGCTGCGCCTGCACAAGTACGACGACGCGGTGCGCAGCGCCGCGGAGTTTCGCGACCTGTTCGGCGCCGGCAACTACTTCGTCGAGCTGATGGACCACGGGCTGCCGATCGAGCGCCGGGTCCGCGACGACCTGCTGCGGTTGGCCAAGGACCTCGACCTCCCGCTGCTGGCCACGAACGACCTGCACTACACCAAGCGCGAGGACGCAGAGGGGCACGCCGCGCTGCTGTGCGTGCAGTCGGGCTCAACCCTGGCCGACCCCAACCGGTTCAAGTTCGACGCCGACGACTTCTATCTCAAGTCGGCGCAGGAGATGCGCCAGGTGTGGTCGGAGCTGCCAGAGGCCTGCGACAACACCCTGCTGGTCGCCGAGCGGTGCCACGTCGAGTTCGCCGAGGGCCGCAACCTGATGCCGCACTTCCCGATCCCGGCAGGCGAGTCCGAGGAGACCTGGTTCGTCAAGGAGGTGCACCGCGGTCTGCTCGCACGCTATGCCGGCAACATCACCGAGCAGGTGCGTGCGCGCGCCGACCACGAGACCGAGTGCATCCTGGCGATGGGCTTCCCCGGCTACTTCCTCGTGGTCGCCGACTTCATCAACTGGGCCAAGCAGCAGGGCATCCGCGTCGGCCCCGGCCGCGGCTCCGCGACCGGCGCGATCGTCGCCTACGCGCTGGGCATCACCGAGCTCGACCCGCTCGAGCACGGCCTGCTGTTCGAGCGGTTCCTCAACCCCGAGCGTGTGTCGATGCCCGACATCGACATCGACTTCGACGAGCGCCGCCGCGGTGAGGTGATCCGCTACTGCACCGACAAGTACGGCGACGGCCGGGTCGCACAGATCGTCACCTACGGCACCATCAAGGCCAAACAGGCGATCAAGGACTCCTCGCGCGTGCTCGGCTTCCCGTTCGCGATGGGGGACCGGGTCACCAAGGCCATGCCGGCGGCGGTGATGGGCAAGGACGTACCCCTCTCGGGCGTCTTCGACAGCGAGCACAGGCGGTACGGCGAGGCGGGGGAGTTCCGTCAGCTCTACGACACCGACGCCGACGTACGCCGGATCACCGACACCGCGATGAAGCTGGAGAACCTCAAACGCCAGTGGGGTGTCCACGCGGCCGGAGTGATCATGTCGAGCGAGCCCCTCATCGACATCATCCCGATCATGCGCCGCGAGCAGGACGGCGCGATCATCACGCAGTTCGACTATGCCGCCTGCGAGGCGCTCGGCCTGCTCAAGATGGACTTCCTCGGCCTGCGCAACCTCACCGTGATCGACGATGCGCTGCTCAACATCAAGGCCAACCGGGGGCTCGAGATCGACCTCGAGGGACTCGGCCTCGACGAATCGGCCACCTACGACCTGCTGGCCCGAGGCGAGACCCTGGGCGTCTTCCAGCTCGACGGTGGCCCGATGCGCTCGCTGCTGCGCCAGCTGCGCCCCGACTGCTTCGAGGACATCGCCGCGGTGCTGGCGCTCTATCGGCCCGGTCCGATGGGAGCCCAGAGCCACACCAACTATGCGCTGCGCAAGAACGGGAAGCAGGAGATCACCCCGATCCATCCCGAGCTGGCCGAGCCGCTGCAGGAGATCCTCGCCCCGACCTACGGTCTGATCATCTACCAGGAGCAGGTGATGGAGATCCCGCAGAAGCTTGCGGGCTACTCCCTCGGCAAGGCCGACCTGCTGCGCCGCGCGATGAGCAAGAAGAAGCGCGACGTGCTGGACGCCGAGTTCGAGAGCTTCCGCGACGGCATGGTCGCCAACGGGTTCTCACCGGGTGCGGTGAAGACCTTGTGGGACATCCTCGTCCCGTTCTCCGACTATGCGTTCAACAAGTCCCACACCGCCGGCTACGGCCTGGTCTCGTACTGGACGGCGTACCTCAAAGCCAACTTCCCAGCGGAGTACATGGCCGCCCTGCTCACCAGCGTCCGGGACGTCAAGGACAAGTCGGCGGTCTACCTCAACGAGTGCCGGCGCATGGGTATCAAGGTGCTCCCCCCCGACGTCAACGAGTCGGCGGCCGACTTCACGCCGGTTGGCACCGACGTCCGGTTCGGGCTGACCGCGATCCGCAACGTCGGGCGCAACGTGGTCGACGCTGTGGTCGCGAGCCGCACGGAGAAGGGCCGCTTCACCGACTTCGGCGACTTCATGGGCAAGGTGCCGACACTTGCCTGCAACAAGCGGGTGATCGACTCGCTGATCAAGGCCGGTGCCTTCGACTCCCTCGGACATCGGCGGCGCGCCCTGTCGGCGATCTCCGAGGACGCGGTCGACCAGTACGTCGACCTCAAGCGCAACGAGGCAATGGGTCAGGACTCGCTCTTCGGTGCGATGGACGGCGCCGACGCCGCCGGGCTCGGCGGCGTAGCCCTCCAGATTCCCGACATCGGCGACTGGGACAAGACCACGCTGCTCGGCCACGAGCGCGAGATGCTCGGGCTCTATGTCTCCGACCACCCCTTGTTCGGACTCGAGCACGTGCTGGCCGCGGCCACCGACTGCACCGTCGGTCAGCTGCTCGTCGACGAGGACCGACCCGAGGGCAGCAAGGTCACCATCGCCGGACTCGTCACCGGCGTCCAGCGCAAGATGACCAGGAAGGGTGATCCCTGGGCGGTGGCCACGGTCGAGGACCTCGAGGGCGCCATCGACGTGATGCTGTTTCCCCCCGCCTACCAACTCGTCTCCACATTGCTCGTCGAGGACGCCATCATCGTGGTCCGCGGCCGGATCAAGCGCCGTGACGACGTGCCCGAGCTGCACGCGAGCGAGGTGAGGGTGCCCGAGCTGTCCACCGGGGACGCCGGTCCGGTGGTGATCTCGTTGCCGGCGATGCGGTGCACCGCGCCCGTCGTCGAGCAGCTCAAGGACGTCCTGGGCACGCATCCGGGTGTCACCGAGGTGCACCTGCGGCTGCTGTCGCGAGCGAGCACCAAGGTGATGCGCCTCGACGACCGGCTGCGCGTGAACGCGACGCCGGAGCTGATGGCCGACCTCAAGGCCCTGCTCGGGCCGAGCTGCCTCACCGGCGTGTGATCGAGGCGCTCCCGGCGTCAACCAACGTGAGGAGCGTTGGGGTCACCGGGAGCGCTCGCCTAGGATCGGTTGCCGTGACCACCGTGCCGGCCCCCTCGGGCTGCCACCCGCACCCGGGCCAGGTCGCTGAGGCACCGCCGGAGCGCGCGCTCGGTATCACCTGGCGGCAGGCGGCGAGCACGCTCACGTCGACGCTCTTCGTCTTCGTGCTCGCCGGTGCGGTCGGGGCCTGGGTCTGGGCCGCCACCACCTCCACGCCGGCCTACCGGGTCCGCAGCGAGGGCGTGCTGCTGGAGGCAGCGGGGTATCCCGCCTTCTTCGACGCCGATGCCGGCTTCTTCGTCATCGGCCTCGCCGTCGCCATCATGACGGGTGCGGCGCTCGCCGCAGTGTTCTACCGAAGCGGCATCGTCACGGTGCTCGCCGTACTGCTGGGCTCCGCGTTGGCATGCTGGACGATGAAGTACCTCGGCATCACCCTGGGCCCCGACCCGGTCGCGGACCAGGTGGCAGCGGCGCAAGCCGGTGATCTGCTGTCGAGCCCGCTCGGGGTGCGGGCCAGCGGTGTGCTGTTCGCCTGGCCGATCGGAGCGCTGGTGGGAGGATTCGCCGCATTTCTGCTGTTCGATCGCCCGAAGCCGCAGTCCGCTGAGCCGCCGGTCGGATAATGTGCGTCAGTCGAATCATCGCCTTCTCCGGGGGTTCCCATGTCCGATCTGACACCGCCACCGAACCAGCCACCCCAGCAGTCTCCGCACGGCTACGGCGAGCCGCTCCAGCAGCCGCCGCAGAAGAAGCGTCGTGGACTCATCGTCGGCGTGGTGGTAGGTGTGATCGCCGCGGTGGCACTGCCGCTCGGGGCGTTCGCGCTCTACCAGTCGCTCAGCGGTGGCGGCTCCCAGCCGGACGACGTGCTGCCCGGCGACGGTGCCCTGGCATACTTCCGGATCGACCTCGACCCCTCGGCCAGCCAGAAGGTCAACGCGCTGCGCTTCCTCGACAACTTCCCGTCCTTCTCCGAGGCCACCGGGATCGACAACCCGGAGCAGGACGTGCGCGAGGTGATCTTCGACGCCATCGCCGACGAGACCGACTGCGACGTGGAGTTCTCCGACGTCGACGCCTGGCTGGGGGAGCGGATGGGGATGGTCGTGCTGGCTCCTGAGGACGAGGGCAGCGACCCGGGTTTCGCCGCCGCCATCCAGGTCAGCGACGAGGACGCCGCCCGCGACGGCATCGCCGAGCTGGCCGCGTGCGGCGCGGCCAGTGAAGAGTTCGGCGCATCGGCCGGTGGCGCGCTGAGTGGGTCGGACAGCGCCGACGACGAAGTTGCCGGCAGCGCCGGTTCGTCTGCGCCGTTGGCGGCTGAGCCTCCGACGGAGGAGGGTGGCTGGGCTTTCCTCGACGGCTACATGGTCGTCGCCGAGACCCAGGAGCTCGCCGACGACTACGCCGCCGCCGCCCAGGACGCGTCGCTCGCCGACAACGAGCAGTTCAGCGCCGACCTCGAGAGCCTGGGTGAGCCGGGCGTGGCCACGATGTGGCTGGACGGCGAGGCGCTGGTGGATGCCTTCGCCGGCTCCCTCGCAGGCTTCCAGGGTGACCGCGGCCTGACCCCCGAACCGGACGCGATGGCCGACCAGATCAGGGAGGCGGCGGCGCAGAGCTTCTCCAGCGCGGCGATCGCGTTCCGGTTCGAGAGCAACCACGCCGAGATCGCCAGCGTGGTCTCCGGGGACTTCTACGAGCCGCTCGAAGACGCCAACACGGTCGACATGGCGCTTCCGGAGACGACGATGTTCGCCTTCGGACTTGCCGACGGCGACCGCTACGTCGAGCGGCAGTGGGACTCCATGCTGGGAATGATGACGGACCCCGAGCTCAGCGGCGGGATGGACCCGGAGGACATGATCGAGCAGCTGGAGGCCGAGACCGGGCTCGCCCTGCCCGAGGATCTGCAGACGTTGCTCGGCAGCAAC
>JALZMX010000040.1 GCA_030857985.1 Actinomycetota bacterium
CATCGTCGCATCGGAGAACCGTGGGTGGCGACTGTGCTCGACCGCGGGGATCTTCGCCTCCCATGCCAGGAAGAAGGGCAAGGGCGGCAAGCCGGGGCCGCCGGTCCACGACGACCTGCTGGCGGTGCTCGACGAGAAGGGCCGTGTCACCCACGACTTCACGGCGACCGCGCCGAACCAGAAGTGGCTCACCGACATCACCGAACACCCCACCGGCGAAGGCAAGCTGTACCTGTGCGCGATCATGAACCATCCCGGGTTTGGTGCACACCTCCTTCGTTGGGAAGGTGGCAGCCATGCCGATGAAGTACGACGAGCCGACCAGGGCCAGTCCGTCTGGTCACCGAGAACGGCGGGGAGTACGCCTCTGAGTGGGAGGCGATCAAGGCGGTCTCGGGCCGGTTAGGGATGAACGCCGAGACGCTGCGCAAGTGGATCCGCCAAGCCGAGGTGGATGCTGGGGACCGGGAGGGGGTCACCACCGCGTCGGGACGGGAGCTCCGCGAGCTGAAGCGCAAGAACGCCGAGCTTGAGCAGACGATCGAGATCCTCGAGGCGGCGACGTCTTTCTTCGTGCGGGAGAGCGACCCGCGACGTCGGTGATCTGCGCGTTCATCGCCGAGCACAAGGCTCGGTTCGGGGTCGCTCCGATCTGCCGCGCGCTGAGTGCGCACGGTTGTCCGATCGCCCCGAGAACCTACTACGCCTGGGTCTCCGGGCCGCCGAGCAAGCGGGCCTTGTGGGACACCACGATCACCCAGGTGTTGGCCGGCTACTACGAGCCGGACGAGCACGGGAAACGCAAGCCGGAGTCGCTGTACGGGTCGCTGAAGATGTGGGCACACCTGAACCGTGAGGGCATCGAGGTGGCCCGCTGCACGGTGGAGCGGCTGATGCGAGCCAACGGCTGGCAGGGCGTGCGCCGGGTCAAGAGGGTCCGCACCACGGTGCCGGACCCGGCCGCGGACCGGGCGCCGGACCTGGTCGACCGGCAGTTCCGCGTCCAAGCGCCGAACCGGCTGCTCGTCGCAGACTTCACCTACGTGCGCCTGCTCACCGGCTTGTTCGTCTACACCGCGTTCGTGATCGACGCCTACGCCGGCCGGATCGTCGGCTGGGGATGCTCGACCTCGAAGCAGACGAAGTTCGTGGAGTCCGCGATCGGTCAGGCCGCGGCATTGCGGTCCCGGGAAGGGAACCCCTTGCCGGGCGACACGATCCATCACTCGGATGCGGGTTCGCAGGGCGGATTCAACTGGTCGTCGCAACACCTCGATGATGGAGGTGTTCTTCGATGGCAGAACGCCGCGACCCGAAAGCCCGCATCATCGCCGACCCCCGTCAGGTGCTCACCGGCCAGCTTCGGCTGCTCGACAGCGACACACCGGGAGAGGTCGACGAGATCGCCGACCATCGTGCCGAGGACAGTCACGGCTATCGGACCGGCGTGTGGGGCTGGACCGGGCAAGACCCCAACCCACCGCCCGGGCACGACCCACCCACCGCCGCCTGAGCGCCCGAACCACCCGGCATCGGACCCGATGACGGATGCGTGGTCGTCGCGGCCGTCGCGATGCTCCGCGATCAGTCGAAAAGCAGGTAGCGCACCAGCAGGGCAAGCGCCGAGGCGGTGACCACCACCAGCACCGCTGCACGGAACCGGGTCCCCCGGCGCAACCGTCGACGCAGCGGCAGCGAGAGCAGGAAGCCCAGGCCGAAGAACGGGAAGAACGACAACCCGGTGAGGACCTGGCGCGCCGGGAGCTCGCCGGCGATCCACAACCCGCCGAGCGACAGCAGGGACCCGACCGCGAAGACCATCGCGGTGGTGGCCCGCACCGTCTTGGGGTCGGCCCGCTGGTAGACGATGCCCAGCGGTGGTCCCCCGATCGAAGCGGCGGTCGCGCCGATCGCGGAGAAGAAACCGGCCCCGGCCAGCGTCGAGCGGTTCACCGGGACCACGAAGGTGTGCACGGTCAGCG
This sequence comes from Actinomycetota bacterium, assembly GCA_030857985.1. Lineage (GTDB taxonomy): Bacteria > Actinomycetota > Actinomycetes > Propionibacteriales > Nocardioidaceae > JALZMX01. The sequence continues at coordinate 1,983 of JALZMX010000040.1, forward strand.
CAACTGCCAGCAGGGTCATCACTGCAACCCCGATCGCCAGCTGCTCAGGCGGGAGAGCCGCGACGATGAGGACGCCGGGAGCAGTGCCGGCCAGCCGGCCGGCGAAGACCCAACCGACGCGCGGGTCGACGTGACGGTGCTCCGAGATGAGGGACATCAGCGGCAGCAGGAAGCCGGCGACCAGCAGGCTTCCCGGCATCAACGTCGGGTCCAGCAACGTGACGATGGGCGCCGCCACCAGGCCGACGCCGAAGCCCACCGTGCCTTGGATGACGGCACCCAGGAAGACGGCGATGCCGGCGAGCAGCACCACCTGCAGGTCGATCAAGACCCGAGCAGGCTGCGCAGCACGTAGTGCATGATCCCGCCGTGGCGGTAGTAGCCGGCTTCGCTCGGGGTGTCGATGCGCAAGACCGCGTCGAAGTCCACCCTGTCCTCGTCGCTGCCGTCCCCGGTCGTGGCAGTGACATGCACCGTGGCCGGGATGCCGCCGTCGTTGAGCGCCTCGACACCGGTGATGTCGAACGACTCGGCACCGCTGAGCCCGAGCGACTCGGCGTTCTCGCCCTCGGGGAACTGCAGCGGCAGCACCCCCATGCCGATCAGGTTCGAGCGGTGGATCCGCTCGTAGGACTCCGCGATCACCGCCCGCACGCCGAGCAGCGCCGTACCCTTGGCCGCCCAGTCGCGTGACGACCCCGAGCCGTACTCCTTTCCGGCGAGCACGACCAGCGGCGTTCCCGCCTCGGCGTACGCAACCGACGCGTCGTAGATCGTCTGAACGGCGGCCTCACCGTCGCCGTTGCGGCCGAGGAACGTGCGGGTCCAGCCGCCCTCGGTTCCCGGTGCCAGTTGGTTGCGCAGCCGGATGTTGGCGAACGTGCCCCGGATCATCACCTCATGGTTGCCCCGCCGCGACCCGTAGGAGTTGAAGTCGCGGGACTCGACGCCGTGCTCGGCAAGGTACGCCCCGGCGGGCGAGTCCTTCTTGATCGCACCGGCCGGCGAGATGTGGTCAGTCGTCACCGAGTCACCCAGCTTGGCCAGCGCTTGGGCACCCGAGATGTCGGTGACGGGGGTGGGCTCGCGCTGCATGCCCTCGAAGTACGGCGGCTTGCGCACGTACATCGACGACTCGTCCCAGGCGAAGGTGTCGCCCTCCGGCGTCGGCAACGACTGCCAGCGCTCGTCACCGGCGAAGACGTCGGCGTAGTCATCGGTGAACATCTGTGCGGCGATGGCGCTCTCGACGACCTCCTCGACCTCGTGCGCCGAGGGCCAGATGTCCGCCAGGAAGACGTCGTCGCCCGTGTCGTCGACGCCCAGCGGGTCGTTGAGCAGGTCGACGTCCATCGACCCGGCGATCGCGTAGGCCACCACCAACGGCGGCGACGCGAGGTAGTTCATCTTCACATCGGGATTGATCCGGCCCTCGAAGTTGCGGTTGCCCGACAGCACCGAGACCGCGGCGAGGTCATGCGACTGCACAGCCGCTGACACCTCTGGGATCAACGGCCCGGAGTTGCCGATGCAGGTGGTGCACCCGTAGCCGACCAGGTGGAAGCCGAGCTTGTCGAGGTACGGCGTCAGCCCGGCGCGCTCGTAGTAGTCCATGACCACCTTCGACCCGGGGGCCAGCGTGGTCTTCACCCACGGCTTGCTGGTGAGGCCCTTCTCCACCGCCTTCTTGGCCAGCAGTGCCGCACCGATCATCACCGAGGGGTTGGACGTGTTGGTGCAGGAGGTGATCGCCGCAATCACCACCGCGCCGTGATCCAGCTCGCACGGAGTGCCGTCGGCGAGCTCGATCCGCAGGGGGTTGCTCGGACGGCCGCCGTCGGCGGGTGCGCTCGACACGTAGTCCCGCGGGGCGGCTGCGCTGTTGCTGCCGGTGAACGAGGGGGTGTCGGACGCAGGGAACGACTCGGCACTGGCTTCGTCGTACCCCTGCTCCCCCGCGGCCACCACGCCGGCGGAGACGTAGTCGCTGAGGGCGCCCCGGAAGGCGGCCTTGGCCTCGGTGAGCGAGACCCGGTCCTGCGGCCGCTTCGGTCCTGCGATCGACGGCACGACGGTGGACAGGTCAAGCTCGAGGTACTCAGAGAAGCGGGGCTCGATCTCCGGGTCGTGCCACAGACCCTGCTCCTTGGTGTAGGCCTCGACCAGCGCGACCTGCTCGGCCGAGCGGCCCGTGAGCCGCAGGTAGCGCAACGTCTCCTCGTCGACCGGGAACACCGCGATCGTGGAGCCGTACTCCGGGCTCATGTTGCCGATCGTCGCCCGGTTGGCCAGCGGCACGGCGGAGACGCCGGGTCCGTAGAACTCCACGAACTTGCTGACGACCCCGTGCTTGCGCAGCATCTCGGTGATCGTGAGCACGAGGTCGGTGGCGGTGGCGCCCTCGGGCAGCTCTCCGGAGAGCTTGAACCCGACCACCCGCGGGATCAGCATCGAGACCGGCTGGCCGAGCATGGCGGCTTCTGCCTCGATTCCGCCGACGCCCCAGCCGACCACCCCCAGTCCGTTGACCATCGTTGTGTGGGAGTCGGTGCCTACGCAGGTGTCGGGATATGCGACAACGCTAGGACGAGGGCCATCTGCTGTCTCCCGGGTGAAGACCACGCGGGCGAGGTGCTCGATGTTCACCTGGTGCACGATCCCGGTGCCAGGTGGCACCACCTTGAAGTCGAGGAAGGCGCCCTGTCCCCACCGTAGGAACTGGTAGCGCTCCCGGTTGCGGTAGTACTCGATCTCGACGTTGCGCCCGAAGGACTCTGCGGTGCCGAAGACGTCGGCGATCACGGAGTGGTCGATCACCAGCTCGGCCGGGGCAAGCGGGTTGATCAGTGACGCGTCGCCGCCGAGGTCCTCCATCGCCTCGCGCATGGTGGCGAGGTCGACCACGGCCGGTACGCCGGTGAAGTCCTGCATGATGACGCGGGCCGGGGTGTACTGGATCTCCTTGCTGGGAGCTGCGTCGGCGTCCCAGCCGGCAACGGCACGTACGTCGTCGGCGGTGATGTTCTCGCCGTCCTCGGTGCGCAGCAGGTTCTCCAGCAGCACTTTGAGGCTGTAGGGCAGGCTGGCGACATCGAGCCCCTCCCCCTGCACCGCGGCCAGCCGGTAGATCTCGTAGGACGCGTCACCGACCCCGAGTGGTCCTCTGGCTCCGAAGCTGTCGACGCTGCTCATCGGCGTACTCCTCGTGACTGTCGCATGGGTCCTCTCCTCGTCATCCTGCCCAGCCCGGCGCAGCGCTGCGAAGGTGGGTCCTTCGGTACGTCGCCGCGGCTGAGCAAACTGTCTCGACATCAAGATACACGAGGCGCAACGAGTCACGGCACAGGCACAGGCACAGGCACAGGCAAGAGAAACACGTTGCGGCCCGCCCATGGAACTGGGCGGGCCGCAACGTGTCGTGGTGCACCAGATCGTCGTCAGCAGCCCCCGGCCGCCGACGCGACAGGCATTCCGGTCAGGACAGGACGAGCTGCTGACCGGGGTAGATGAGGTTCGGGTCGGAGACGACGCCGCGGTTGGCGTCGTACAGCGCCCGCCATCCACCGGAGACACCTTGAGCCCTGGCGATCAACGACAACGTGTCACCGGACTGGACGACGTAGCCGCCGCCGGTCGAGGAACTGGTCGAGGGGCTGCTCGAAGAAGAGCTCGACGAGCTGGTCTGCGGCGCAACCGAGCGGTGGCGATGCACCCTCTGGACCGGCGCAGGAGTACTGACCGAGGGTGCCTCCTGCGCGTCGGCCGTGGTCAGGCCGAGAGCTGCGGAGCAGGCAGGCCAGGCGCCCCAGCCCTGCCCGTTGAGCACCTTCTCGGCGATGGCGATCTGTTGTTCGCGGGTGGCGTACTGGGCGCTCGACGCGTAGACGCCGCCGCCGAACCCGGTCCAGGTGCTGGGCGAGAACTGGAGACCACCGTAGTAGCCGTTGCCGGTGTTGATGCTCCAATTTCCGCCGGACTCGCACTGGGCGAGCTGGTTCCAGGTATCGCCGCTGGCAGCCTGAGCGGGTGCTCCGATCAGCGGAACGGCAACTGCAGCCGTCAACGCCGAGGCTGCGGCCACGCGGCGGCCACGCCGCCCTGAGTCGGACTCAGCACGGTGCTTGGGGACATAACGCATAGGTGGACCGTCTCCGACGCCTGCGGGGTGAGCTGTCGGGTTCGGGCTGGAGTTGCCCGGCCGCCATCGGCGGCTTCACCCCAAGGCATCCCGCGCTGCCCTCGCGGACAGAACCGGACGCCACAAAAGTGGTTTCCCCACTCCCGTCCGTTCGGATTGCCTTTCGAGCAGCAGGTGTCCGTGGTCGGTGGACGGGATTCGGCGTATCGACCACGGGTTTTTGCATACAGCCCCCGAGGCTACGTGCCCGCCTCGGATCGCACAACCGCAGAGTGAGATCTTTTTCCGCGCGGCGCCGCCAGCCAGCGTCAGGGGTACGTCGCCAGCCGGTTCAGGTCTTCTGCTCAGCGCGGGTCTCCTGCCGAGACTTCGCCAAACTCAGCACGGTGGTCACAACAAGTGTGCCCACGATCACCACCAGCGACAGCCAGATCGGGATCTCCGGCGCCCACTCGACATGCTCGCCGCCGTTGATGAACGGCAGCTCGTTGGTATGCAGCGCCTCCAGCACCAGCTTGACGCCGATGAACGCGAGCAGGAACGCGAGGCCGTAGCTGAGGTAGAGCAGCCGCTGCAGCAACCCCCCGATGAGGAAGTAGAGCTGGCGCAGCCCCATCAGCGCGAACACGTTGGCTGTGAACACGAGGTAGGGCTCGCTGGTCAGCCCGTAGATGGCCGGGATGGAGTCGAGGGCGAAGAGCAGGTCTGTGGTCCCGAGCGCCATCATCACGATCAGCATCGGCGTGATCACGCGCTTGCCGTTCTCCACCACCGCCAGCTTGACCCCGTGGTACTCCTTGGTCGCCGGCAGGTGCTTCTCGACCCAGCGGATGAGCGCGTTCTCCTCGAAGTGCTCCTCGTCCTGGTTGCCCTCCTTGGCCAGCTTGACCGCCGTGTACACGAGGAAGGCGCCGAACACGTAGAAGATCCAGGAGAAGTTGTTGATCGCCGCCGCACCGACAGCGATGAAGATGCCGCGCATCAGCAGCGCCAGCACGATGCCGATCATCAGCGCGGTCTGCTGGTACTGCCGCGGCACCGCGAACTTGCTCATGATGATGATGAAGATGAACAGGTTGTCGATCGACAGGGAGTATTCGGTCAGCCAGCCGGCGAAGAACTCACCGCCGTACTGGGGTCCGGCGAAGTAGAGCACCCCCAGACCGAACAGGCACGCGGCGCCGATGAAGAAGGCCAGGTGACGGCTGACCTCGGGCATCGACGGGGTGTGCGGGCGGCGCCCGATGATGAGCACATCGACCAGCAGGAAGGTGACGGTGACCAGGACCGTCGACCACCACACCCAGCCAGGAACATCCACGAGCACTCCTCCGGACAGGCGCAACGATTCGGCCCAGAGGTCTGGCCGCCGGGCGACTCCACGAGGCGCCATCCTCCCAGACCACCGCTACGGACCCAAACCCAGGACGGGACGACGCCGCCGTACTGTGACGCCATGAAGCCCGCGCGCATGCGCACCGTCGTCCCGTTCATGTCGCCAGCACGTCCACTGCTGCTCGAGCTCGACCTGGCCCGGGGGCTCGCAGAGGCACCGCCGGCGACGCCGTTGGAGGCTGCGCGCGCACGCGGCGTGCCCGTCCTGCGCCACGTCGTCGCGGGGTTGCGGCTGGCGGCGGCCGACCCCGACGTCGCGGGGCTGATCGTCCACGTCGGGCAGCAGCAGCCGTCGCTCGCCGCGTCCGGCGAGCTGCGCGCGGCGATCGCCGGGTTCGGGGACGCCGGCAAGCCCACGTCGTGCTGGTCGGAGTCGTACGGCGAGATGGGACCGGGCAACGTGGCCTACCACCTGGCGACGGCCTGTGACCAGATCTGGCTGCAGCCGTCCGGAGACCTCGGGCTGACCGGTGTCGTCGCGCAGGTGGTCTTCGTGCGTGCGGCGTTCGACAAGCTGGGCGTCGAGCCGCAGATCGGGCAACGGCATGAGTACAAGACCGCCGCGGAGGTGCTCACCCGCACCGAGATGAGCCCGGCGCACCGCGAGATGGCGCAGCGACTGGTGGCCTCGGCCACCGAGACCATCGTCGCGGACGTCGCCAGCACCCGTGGCCTCTCCCAGGAGCAGGTGTCCGACGCAATCGCACATGCGCCGCTGACTGCCGAGGAGGCACTGCGCCGCGGGCTGGTCGACCGCACCGGCTACCGGGACGAGGTGTACGCCGACCTGCGCCGGCGCCTCGGTGACGTGGAACTGCGCTATGTCGAGCGCTACCGCAAGCACAAGCAGCACGATCGCGCAGCGGCTCTGGTCCGACGGAACCGGCCTGCGGTCGCCGTGATCCAGGCCTCCGGCCCGATCCGTCTCGGTCGCAGTGGGGGGCGGTCACCGCTGTCCGGCCCCTCCATCGGGTCGGACTCGTTGGGCGCCGCGTTGCGCGCTGCGGGAGACGACGCGCACGTGCGAGCGGTGGTGCTGCGGGTCGACAGCCCGGGCGGTTCTTACCTGGCGTCGGACGCCATCCGCCGAGAGGTGCTGCGCCTGCGCGCGACCGGTCGCCCGGTGGTGGCGTCGATGGGAGCGGTCGCGGCCTCGGGGGGCTACTACGTCGCGATGCCCGCCGATGTGGTGGTGGCCTCCCCCGGTACCATCACCGGTTCGATCGGCGTGCTGGCGGGCAAGCAGGTCTTGCGCGAGGCGCTGGAGCGGATCGGGGTACGGCGCGATTCGGTGTCGACCGGCCCCTACGCCGAGATGTTCTCCACCGACCGGCCGTTCACCGACGACGAGTGGCAACGGCTGGAGGAGTGGCTCGACCGCATCTACGCCGACTTCACGGCGAAGGCCGCGCAGGATCGCGGGCTCGACGTCGACGCGCTCCGGTCGGTGGCCAGGGGCCGGGTCTGGACCGGCGCGGACGCGCGCGAGCGCGGACTGGTGGACGGGCTCGGTGGACTCGACCATGCCGTCGACGTCGCCTGCGCGCGCGCCGGGATCGTCCGTGACCGGTCGGTGGTCCGGCCGCTGCCGAAGTCGTCCGTGCTCGACCGGTTGCGACCGGCTGGGTCCAGCGAGCACCCGGGCGCGGCCAGCCCGAGCCCGGTGCCGGCGCTGCTGCCGCAGGCTCTCGCGGCGCTCGGCCTCCCGGCGTACGGCGTGCTCACCGCGCCCGTGCTGTGGCGGCTGGGTTGAGCGTCGCGGAGGTCAGCTGACGCAGAACTCATTGCCCTCCGGATCGGTCATCACGACCCAGTGCTCACCGAAGTCGTCCTTCTCGTGCTGCTTCACTGCACCCATCGTCTCGAGCCGCTCGACCTCCGCGGCGACCTGCTCACGCGCCTCCTCGCCGCTGGCACCCGCACTGACGCGCACGTCGAGATGCACCCGGTTCTTGGCGGTCTTGCCCTCGGGCACCTTCTGGAAGAACACCCGAGGCCGTACGCCGTCGGGGTCGACGATCGCCGACGCCTGGTGGTGCTTGTCTTCCGGCACACCGATGGACTCGAGGAACTCAGACCACGACGAGTATCCCTCGGGTGGCGGCTGCGACTGGTAATCGAGCGCCGATGCCCAGAAGTCGGCCAGTCGCTCAGGGTCGGCGGCGTCGAACGTGACCTGGAATCCGCGGACCATCACTGCACCGGCCCCGGCTCCGCGCCGGTGTAGTCCTCGGCTGCCTTGGCCAGCTCTTCCGCGCTGATGTCGCGCACGTGTGTGCCGATCATCCAGCGCACGCCGAACGGGTCGATCATCGTGCCCATCCGGCTGCCGTAGAACTGCTCTTCGACCGGGCGCTGCACGGTCGCGCCGGCCTGTTCTGCGGCGGCCATCGTCGCGTCGGCGTCCGGCACGTAGAGGTTCAGCGCGAAGGTCGCGGTCGTGTTGCCCGGCTCCGGGGCCACCGCACCGTAGTCGGGGTGTGCGTCGGACAGCATTATCTGGGCGTCGCCGATGCTGAGTTCGGCGTGTCCGATCTTGCCGCCCGGTTCGAGGAATCGCTGCATCGTCTCGACCGCGCCGAACAGCTCGACGTACCAGTCGATCGCCTTGGCCGCCTCGCGCGGGCAGATGTACGGTGTGAGCTCCCCAGCGCCGGGTGGAACGTAGCGGCGTGCCTCGGTCATGGTCAGGCTCCTTCCGGTCTCTGCCGCTTGGGCAGCTTCGCGACGACGGTCGAGTACGACGCGTCGACGGCTTCGAGGATCTCGTCGTCGGGGATCGCCCCTCCCAGGTCCAGTGTGTTCCACCCCGACCTCCCGATGTAAGCCATCAGGTGGGCGTCGTCGGGATAGCGCAGCAGCCACTCGTCGGCCTCGTCGCGGTTGGCGCCGCACTTGACGCCCACCGAAGAGCCGTCGCCGAGGAAGGCGAAGATCTTGTCACCCACCTTGGTCACCACGTCACCCTCCCAGGGCTCGTCCTGCCAGGCGCCGGGTTTGGCCAGGCAGTAGCCGAGCAG
>JALZMX010000095.1 GCA_030857985.1 Actinomycetota bacterium
CTGTGACTGCCCGAGAGGGGGCCCTAGCTCCAGTGCTTTCCCTCTGCGGAGTCCGGCGCCTCCCGGCGCTCATGAGACGGGTCGAATCGCAGCAGCCCACCGCCGACCACCAGGATCCAGGCGAACGCCAGTCCGCCGGGCGCGTCGCTGGTGACACCGATGAGGGCGACGAGAATGCCGACGGCCACGCAGATGTCGCTGAGCGTGGTCCGTCCGGACGATGCGGGCATGGTGACTCCCCTTTGGCGTGGTGGCTGTGTGGTGCTGGGCTGTGGCGTGATGAGTTGGACGGGTGGAGTGACTCCGGTCAGCCGGTCGCCGCCGCGGAGGCTTCCTCGCCGACCACCTGACGACCCTCGCGGCGCATCCGGCTCTCGAGGTACTGCGCCAGCCTGGACAGCGCGTAGTTGATCACGATGAACACGGCGGACAGCACGAGACCCACGGCGAGTGGGTTGCGATAGAGGGGCGAGATGTAGATCCGCGCCGCCTCGTCCACGATGCCGGCGGCACCGATAACGAAGCCGAGCGCGGTGTCCTTGAGCGCGACGACGCACTGGCTGATGATCGCTGGCAGCATAGCGCGGACCGCCTGCGGCATCAGGACCATCCGCATCACCTGCGACTTGCGCATGCCGACCGAGTAGGCCGCCTCGCTCTGGCCCCTGGGCACCGAGAGGATGCCGGCCCGGAAGATCTCGGCCAGCACCGATCCGTTGTAGAGCGTCAAGCCCAGCACCAGCGACCAGAACGTGCCCAGCGTGGAGCCGAGCCCGAAGAAGATGAAGAGGATCAGCAGCAGCAGCGGGACGGCCCGGAAGAACTCGACCACCAGCACGCTCGGCCAGCGTAGGACTGCGTGGTCCGACAACCTGCCGGAGGCGAAGACGAGCCCGAAGGCGACGGCCAGCGCGATCGCGACCGCGGCGGCCTTGAGCGTGTCGAGCAGGCCTTCGGCCAGCCCCTCCAGGATCTGCGGCTCGGTGAACGCCTCCCACTTGTCCGGTGTGATCTGCTCCTTCTGCCACAAGATCCACAGCACCCAGCCGAGCAGCCCGAGCACCAGGACGGTGCCGACGACGGTACCGACCCGCTGCCGCGCTCGCGCCCGGGGACCGGCCACGTCGAAGAGGACGGAACTCATCGCGTCACCGCCACGCGCCGCTCCAGCAGACTGGCGGTGCCGGAGATCACCGCCACGATCAAGATGTAGCCGATGCTGATCCCGATGAAGTTGGTGACCAGCGAGCCGGGGAAGTCCCGGATCAGGTTGCTGAGCTGATAGGTCGCCTCGGTGATGCCGAACGCAGCCGCGACCGAGGTGTTCTTGGTGAGCGCGATGAAGACGCTGGCAAGCGGTGGGATGACGGCCCGGAACGCCTGCGGCAGCACCACGATGGCCAGCGTCTGGCCGAACGTCATGCCGACCGAGCGTGCCGCCTCGGCCTGCCCGGGCTGCACGGTGTTGATCCCCGAGCGCAGGCACTCGCAGACGAAGGCGGCGGTGTACGTCGAGAGTGCGATCACGGCTCGCCAGAAGAAGCTGTCCTGCAGGATGCCGAGGGCCGGTAGTCCCACGACCGCGATCAGGAACAGGACGACCAACGGGGTGTTGCGGAACGTGTTGACGTAGACCGTGCCGACCGCGCGGAACGGGGTGATGGGTGACACCCGCATCCCCGCCAGCACGGTGCCGATCAGCGCCGCGAAGAGACCGGACCAGCCCAACAACTGCACCGTGATCAGGAATCCGTCGGCCAGCCGGGACACCAGCTCAGAGAAGTACACCGGGGTCCGTCACCACCCTCGCTCTCGACCGGGACAGTGGGTCCGGTGTGTCCGCGGACGCACCGGACCCACCGCTCGCCACTACACGCAGGGATCGAGGTCCGGCGGCTCGGGAGTCTCGACGCCGGCCTCGCCCAGAGTGGCCTGGAACGCCTCCTCCCAGGTGCCGTCCTCGATCGATGCCTCGATGGTGTCGGTGAGGAACTCGCAGAACTCCGTGTCGCCCTTCGAGTAGCCGACGCCGTAGCGCTCCTCGCTGAACTCCTCGCCCACGACCTTGAGGTTCTCGGGGTCCTGGGCCGCGTAGCCGAGCAGGATCGCACCGTCGGTGGTGACCGCGTCGACCGAGCCGTTCTGCAGCTGGGTGACGCAGTCGGAGTAGGTGTCGAACGGGATCGGGTCGGCGCCGTACTTCTCCTCGACCGTCTGGATGGACGTCGAACCGGTGACCGAGCAGACCTTCTTGCCCTCGAGGTCCTCGGGGCCGGAGATGCTGTCGTCGTCGGCGGCGACGAGCAGCTGCTGACCGGTCACGTAGTAGGGTCCGGCCTGGCCGACGATGTTGCGGCGCTCGTCGGTGATCGAGTACGACGCGAGCACCATGTCCACGGTGTCGTTCTCCAGGAACGGCTCGCGGTTGTCGGACACGGTCTCCTTCCACTCGATGTCCTCGGGGGCGATGCCGAGCTCGGCCGCGATGATCTTGGCCATCTCGATGTCGAAGCCGGACGGATCGTCGGCTCCCGGCTCCAGGAAGCCGATGCCCGGCTGGTCGAACTTGACCCCGATCGTGACGCCCTCCTCGCCGAGCTCGGCCATCGTAGACCCGGCGGGGAACTCCGGGCTGTCTTCCACCTCCACGTCGCCGCCCTCGGTGTCCTCGCCACAGGCGCCGAGTGCCAGCGCGAGCATCGTCGCCGCGCACAGTGCCTTCGTTCTTCCGAATCGCATGGTTTCCCTCTCAGTGTTTGAGAATCTTGCCGAGGAAGTCCTTCGCCCGATCCGACGACGGGTTGGTGAAGAACACCTCCGGCTCTGTCTCCTCGACGATCTGGCCGTCGGACATGAACAGCACCCGGTTTGCCGCGGTGCGGGCGAACCCCATCTCGTGCGAGACCACGATCATCGTCATGCCGCCCTCGGCCAGGTCGACCATGACGTCGAGGACTTCCTTGATCATCTCGGGGTCCAGCGCGGAGGTAGGCTCGTCGAACAGCATGACCTTGGGGTCCATCGCCAGCGCGCGGGCGATCGCGACCCGCTGCTGCTGACCACCCGACAGCTGGGCAGGATACTTGCTCGCCTGGTTGGCGACCCCCACCCGCTCCAACAGTTGCTGGGCGCGTTCGCGAGCCTCGTTCCCCCGCTGCTTGCGCACCTTGACCGGGCCGAGCATGACGTTGTCGAGCACGGTCTTGTGCGCGAACAGGTTGAACGACTGGAAGACCATGCCGACCTCTGCCCGCAGCTTCGCCAACCCCTTGCCCTCGGCCGGCAGTGGCTGTCCGTCCAGGCGAATCTCGCCCTTGTCGACGGTCTCGAGCCGGTTGATCGCGCGGCACAGCGTCGACTTGCCCCCACCGGACGGGCCGATCACCACCACGACCTCGCCGCGGGCGATCTCGACGTCGATGTCCTTGAGCACGTGCAGGTCGCCGAACCACTTGTTGACGCCGTCCAGCACCACCAGCGGCTCGGTCGAGTCCGCGCTCGGTTGCGACGCCAGCGCCGGTTCGGCCATGAGAGGCAACCTAGCGCCGATGCCGATGCCTATCTACCACGCCGCCCGGTACGGGATCGATCGATACCAAGTCGATAGGTTCGGCGTCGACGCTCGCCTCGGGGCGACACGCCCGGCGAGTGTCGAGGGCCAGAGCCGAGAGGGGCAACGATGAGTTCCGGACAGCCTGCGGTGGACCGTGCCGTCGAGCACGCCCGCGCATACCACGAGTCCCTGCCGACCCGCCCGGTCTGGGCGCGGACGGTGTACGACGAGCTGCTCGCGAGGCTGCCCGAGACGCTGCAGGACGCGCCGCTACCCGCCGAGCAGGTCGTCGACGAGCTGGCGCGGTGGGCGGATCCAGGGCTGACTGCCACCGGCTCGGGGCGTTTCTTCGGTTACGTCATCGGTGGCGTACACCCAGCTGCGCTGGCGGCGGACTGGCTCACCTCGGCGTGGGACCAGAACGCCGGCCTGCTCGGCCTGTCACCGGCCGCCGCCGCCGCCGAGACCGTCGCCGGCCGGTGGCTGCTCGACCTGCTCCAGCTGCCGGCGCCGGCCAGCGTCGGCTTCGTCACCGGCGGCATGATGGCCAACTTCACCGCGCTGGCGGCGGCTCGCCACCGTGTGCTGGACCGCGTGGGTTGGGACGTCGAGCGCCGCGGGCTCGCGGGCGCCCCGCCGGTGCGGGTGCTCGTCGGCGCGGACCGGCACGACACCGTCGACCTGGCCGTGCGCTATCTCGGCCTGGGTGTCGACGCGCTCCGCGTGGTCCCGGCCGACGACCAGGGACGCATCGAGGTCGCCGAGCTGCGTGCGGAGCTCGACCGCGGCATCGGCCCGACCATCGTGTGCCTGCAGGCGGGGGAGGTGCACACCGGCGCGTTCGACGACTTCGCGTCGGCGATCGCAACCGCGCACGAGCACGGTGCGTGGGTGCACGTCGACGGGGCGTTCGGGTTGTGGGCACGGGCGGGTAGGGCGACGCGGCACCTCGCCGCGGGCGTCGAGCGGGCCGACTCCTGGGCGACCGACGCGCACAAGACGTTGAACGTGCCCTACGACAGCGGCATCGCGATCGTCCGCGACCCGGCTGCCCAGGTCGCGGCGTTCGGTGTCAGCAGCGACTACCTCGTCCGCGGTGACGCACCGGAGCCGCTCGACCTGGTGCCGGAGCTGTCCAGGCGGGCGCGTGGGTTCCCGGTCTGGGCCGCGCTGCGGGCGATGGGGCGCACCGGTGTGGCCGAGCTGGTGGACGGACTCCACCACGGTGCGGTCCGGATGGCCGAAGGCATTGCCGCGCTCGAGGGTGCCCAGGTGGTGAACGACGTGGTGTTCACCCAGGTGATGGCCCGGTTCGGGTCCGACGACGAGGTGACCCGCGAGGTCGGCCGGCGCCTGCAGGCTGGCGGCACGGCGGCCACGACACCGGCCGCCTGGCGCGGCCACGCCGTACAGCGCATCTCGGTCAGCAACCGGCTGACGTCCGCGGCGGACGTGGATGTCACGGTGGCCGCGCTGCGCGACATCACCGCCGACCTGCGCCGCGGCTGAGTGCGGTGCGGCGTCGTCGTACCCTGGTCTGGCCATGTCTGCAATAACCCGCGAGTACGTCGCGCCGCGCACCTACGAGGTGCGCACCTACGGCTGCCAGATGAACGTGCACGACTCCGAGCGACTGGCCGGGGTGCTCGAGCACGCCGGCTACGCGCGCGCCGGCGGCGGTGGCCAGGCCGACGTGGTCGTCTTCAACACCTGCGCGGTGCGCGAGAACGCCGACAATCGGCTCTACGGCAATCTCGGCCACCTGGCGCCGGTCAAGGCCGCGCGGCCGGGGATGCAGATCGCGGTCGGCGGCTGCCTGGCGCAGAAGGACCGCGCCGAGATCACCCGACGCGCGCCGTGGGTCGACGTGGTCTTCGGCACCCACAACCTCGGCTCGCTGCCGGTGCTGCTCGAGCGGGCGCGGGTCGAGCAGGAGGCGCAGGTCGAGATCCTGGAGTCGCTGCAGACGTTCCCGTCCACGCTGCCGACGCGGCGCGAGTCGGCGTATGCGGCCTGGGTGGCTGTCTCGGTCGGCTGCAACAACACCTGCACGTTCTGCATCGTGCCGTCGCTGCGTGGGCAGGAGCGCGACCGCCGGCCCGGCGACGTGCTCGCCGAGGTCGAGGCGCTGGTCGCCGAAGGTGTCGTCGAGGTGACGCTGCTGGGGCAGAACGTCAACTCGTACGGCGTCGGGTTCGGCGACCGGTATGCCTTCGGCAAGCTGCTGCGTGCCTGCGGTTCAGTCGAGGGGCTGGAGCGGGTGCGCTTCACCTCGCCGCACCCCCGCGACTTCACCGACGACGTGATCGCGGCGATGGCCGAGACGCCGAACGTGATGCCGTCGCTGCACATGCCGCTGCAGTCGGGCTCGGATGCGGTGCTGAGGGCGATGAGACGGTCCTACCGCCGCAGCCGCTACCTCGCGATCATCGACCGGGTGCGGGCGGCGATGCCGGACGCGGCGATCAGCACCGACATCATCGTGGGCTTCCCGGGTGAGACCGGGGCCGACTTCGAGGAGACGCTCGACGTGGTGCGTGAGGCGCGCTTTGCCGGTGCCTTCACCTTCCAGTACTCCAAGCGGACCGGCACCCCGGCCGCGACGATGGACGACCAGCTGCCGAAGCAGGTCGTGCAGGAGCGCTACGAGCGGCTGGTGGACCTCGTCGACGAGATCACCTGGGCCGAGAACCAGAAGCTCGTCGGTCGCAGTGTGGAGCTGCTCGTCGCCGAGGGGGAAGGCCGCAAGGACGCGGCGACGCACCGGCTCAGCGGTAGGGCGCCGGACAACCGGCTGGTGCACTTCACCCTCGCCGACGGGGTCGTCGCGCGGCCGGGTGACGTGGTCTCGGTCGAGGTGACGTACGCCGCCCCCCACCACTTGGTCTCCGATGCGGCGGCCAGCTCGGTCCGTCGTACCCGGGCTGGAGACGCCTGGGAAGCCAGGGCGGCCGC
>JALZMX010000108.1 GCA_030857985.1 Actinomycetota bacterium
CGAGGTGTGGACGGTTCGTACCTCAGCCATCCGGTCATCCTGACAGGGCCACCTCGGACGTGCTTGCTGTCGACAACCCGACGACGGCCGTTGATCCTCTACTTCGCGCAGGCGTTCTACGGCGAGGTGGTACTGGCGGACCGTCACGGTGGTGTGGGGCGTCACCTACCTGGTCGAGGCGGCTGTACGTGCGAGCGAGGTCCACCGCTGAGTCGCCCACCACCTTTGTCAACCACATGATTGACAACGGGTCCCAGGCCGACGTACTCTCGTCTGCAACTAGACGGTTGAGGAAGACCAACAGGACAGGAGGCGTGCGGTGACCGACGATCGGCTCTCCCGGGTGTTCGCGGCCCTCGCGGATCCGACCCGGCGCGACATCGCGGCCCGGCTCTCGGTCGGTGACGCGACGGTCGGCCAACTTGCCGCACCGTACGACGTCTCCGTGCAAGCGGTCTCCAAGCACCTCAAGGTGCTCGAGGACGCCGGGCTGGTCAGCTGCCGCCGAGACGCCCAGCGCCGACCCCGACACCTCGAAGCGGAGGTGTTCGACCTGATGACCAGCTGGATCGAGCGGTACCGCCGGCAGGCCGAGGAAAGGTTCCGCCGCCTCGACACGGTGTTGGCGACGATGGACGACGACCAGGACACGACCGGCCACGACACGACCGGCCACGAGCAAGGAGGAGCATCATGACCACGACCACGACGCACCAGACCCGGATCGAGGCAGATCCCGACCTGCCGACGATTCTGATCGTCCGCGACTTCAACGCACCTTGCGACCGGGTCTACCGGGCCTGGACCGATCCGCAGCTGGTCGCCCAGTGGCTGGGTCCCAAGAGCATCGCCACCCGGATCGACACGTGGGACGCACGCACCGGAGGCAGCTACCGCTACTCGGCTTGGCGCGACGGCGAGGAGATCGCGTCGTTCTACGGCTCCTTCCACGAGCTGCGGCCCGACCAGCGGCTGGTGCAGACCTTCACCTACGAGGACGTGCCCGACGGCGTCTGCCTCGAGACCGTGACCTTCGAGGATGTCGGCGACGGCCGCACCCGGGTCACAGGCCTCTCGGTCGTCGACACCATGGAGGCCCGCGACGCGATGATCGCCAGCGGGATGGAGGACGGCCTGGTCGAGGGGTACCAGAAGCTCGACGCCCTGCTCGCCGAGGGCTGACCCCGCGCCCCTCGGATTCGTCTGCGATCGCTCGCCGCGAAATCTCCGAGCTGTCGCAGACGAATCGGGTGGGGGGGTGGTGTGGTGGTGGTGGTGGTCAGGCCGGGCTGCGGTGCAGCCGGCGGGCCGCCTCGGCGATCGAGCCGGACATCGACGGATACACGGTGAACGCGTGCGCCACCTGGTCGGCGGTGAGCCGCGCCGCCACCGCGAGCGCTACCGGGGCGATCAGCTCGCTGGCCCGCGGCCCGACCACCACACCACCGACGACGATGCCGGTCCCGGGCCGGCAGAACAGCTTGACGAACCCGTCGTGCACCCCCTGCATCTTCGCCCGCGGGTTGCCGCTCAGCGGCAGCACGACCGCGCTCGCGTCGATCTCACCGGCGTCAACCGCCCGCTGCGACCACCCCACGGTGGCGATCTCGGGCGCGGTGAAGACGTTGGACGAAACCTGCTCGAGGTCCAGAGGCTGCACGGCGTCGCCGAGCGCGTGCCACATCGCGATCCGGCCCTGCATCGCGGCGACCGAGGCGAGCATCAGCACGCCGGTGCAGTCCCCGGCCGCGTACACCCCGCGCGCCGATGTCCGCGACACCCGGTCCACGGCGAGGAAGCCGGCCTCGTCGGTGCGTACGTCGGCGGTGTCGAGCCCCAGGTCTGCGGTGTTGGGCACGGACCCGACCGCGAGCAGACAGTGCGAACCACGCACCTCACGCCCGTCGGACAACGTGACGAGTACGCCGTCGCCGCTGCGCTCGACCGATGCCGCGCGCGACTTCGACAGCACCGTCATCCCGCGACGGGTGAACACGCCCTCCAGCACCGACGCGGCGTCGGCGTCCTCACCGGGCAGCACCCGGTCCCGCGAGGAGACCAGCACCACATCACCACCGAGTGCGTTGTAGGCCGAGGCGAACTCCGCACCGGTGACACCGGAGCCGAC
>JALZMX010000110.1 GCA_030857985.1 Actinomycetota bacterium
TGATCCTTGCCGACCGCGCGTCCAGGATCGCCCGGTCGAGCACGGCGCGCCGCGGATCGGGCACGACGAGAAAGGGTTCCGTGCGCAAGTCGACCAGGCCGCGCAGTCGTCGGTCCGACAGCACCGCTTCCACGGCACCATGATCTCCGCCGCAGACCAGGGCGTCGAGTTGGGCGGCTGGTTGGACCAGGATCCGGTGCGCATGGTGGGCGGTGGCCGCGTAGGCCTGACGAGCCTGGTTGTCACGCCGACGAGCGAACCGCTGTTGGCTCTGTCCACCGGCCTTGGTCGTACCCTGGACGTGTCGCTGACCTACCTTGGTCAGCAGGGTCTGACTACCGTGCCCGTAGGCGATCGCGAAGCCGCCCTTGCGTACCAGCAGGATCCCCCAACGGACATCAGCCGCGACTACCTCGGCGAACACTCCGGCATCGGGCGGTCCGTCGTACCTCCGCCCGAAGGGTAGGCAGGCGCGCGCCACCGCACCGTCATCTGCCGTGGCTCGCAGCGCGCCGTGCTCGACGGCGATGTCCGCGGCGCCGTGACGCGATCCGAAGTTGTCGAACCACCTGGCCACCCGCTCGGCTGGCACCATGACCGTGCGAGTCTGGTTCACCCTGCTCAACCTACTCACGCGGCAGGTCGGGTCGCTTGTTCGCCGCGGCGTCGTGGCGCCGTCTGCTCGACAGCACGTTGCTGGGACGCGGCTACTTCCTCGGCAGTGATCGGGCGTAGGTGACGCCGTGGCTCACCCAGCGCTGGAGCTCGTCGTCGGTCTCGAGCGCCTCTGGGTCGACGCGAAGCCAGCCGTGCATCTCCCGGCCGCGCATCTCGAAGCGGTGCGCGTGTGGCTCACTGACCAGCGACTCGGTGTCAGCCGGATTGATGCGCAGCAGCAGACCTCCCTTACTGCTGGCACTGACCGCCATGTTGCCGTGGATCATGAAGGCTAGGCCGCCGAACATCCGTCTTTCGGTCAGGCCGCGTTCAGCCTCAACGACATGTCGGATCCGGTTCGCCAGCTCGACGTCGTGTGCCATGACAGGGAGTCTCTCGCAGACACCGATAGCAGCCCACAGTGAGACGCCCTGGAGCGTGACCATGGCAACGTCCGATGCTGAGGCGTTGACCGCAGGTGGGCTGAGGTGGCTGCTTGGGCTGGCGGGTGACACGCAGAACGGTCTCGCCGCCTCACCGGCAAGGCTTTCGCCCTGGCGAGCGGTGGCTGACGAGCTTGGAGGTCTTGCTGCGGCGCTCGGGGCAGACAATGCCCTTGAGCTCCTCCACGCGCGCCTCGGACGCCATCCCGACCAGCATAGGCATCGACTGTCAGGCGGTGATAGGGCGGGTAACGAAGTTCACCGAGTTCTCGTCCGAGAACGTCGCCGTAGCGCCTCCAGCAGGCAGGCGACGCGCCGAGGTAGGGATACCCTGGTCCCACCTCATCCGGGCCCCCCGACGATCGGCGATTTCGCGTCGCACCAACCCACTTCCGTTGAAATTCGCCAGACTCGGCA
This sequence comes from Actinomycetota bacterium, assembly GCA_030857985.1. GTDB lineage: Bacteria > Actinomycetota > Actinomycetes > Propionibacteriales > Nocardioidaceae > JALZMX01. The sequence continues at coordinate 1,518 of JALZMX010000110.1, forward strand.
GGGAGGATTCGTGCCATGTTGTCCCCGGAATACCCGATCCGCACCGAGCGGTTGCTGCTGCGGCCGTTCACTCTCGAGGACATTGATGACGTGTCCGCCTACCAGTCGCGCGAGGACGTCTGTCGCTACATCCCCTATCCGCCGCGCACCCGTGAGCGCGTCGCGGAACGCACCGCACCGCCACACGCGCGCTCGACAATCGAGGAGCCTGGCCATGCGCTGCTGCTAGCGGTGCAGCTGCGCCAGGCAGGCCACGTCATCGGCGACGTGATGCTGCACTGGGCCAGTCGCGAACACGGCACCGGCGAGATCGGGTACGTCTTCAACCCCGACTACGCCGGGCACGGATACGCGACCGAGGCCGTACACGAACTCCTGCGCCTCGGCTTCGCCGACCTGCGTCTGCACCGCATCATCGCCCGCACCGACGCCCGCAACATCGCCTCGGTTGGCGTGCTGCGTCGGCTCGGCATGCGTCAGGAGGCGCACCTGCTTGAGAACGAATGGTTCAAGGGCGAATGGAGCGACGAGCTCGACTTCGCCATCCTCGCCAGCGAATGGAACACGTAACTCACCCGACGCGGCGTCGAAACCGCAGGTCTGTGGTGACGCCTGTTCCGCAAGCCGAACGTCCGGGGCGAAGCTTGTGGCTCCAGGGCCGGATCACGCCCTCAGCCCTCAGACGTTGAACCCCAGGGCGCGCAGCATCTCGCGGCCGTCGTCGGTGATCTTGTCCGGTCCCCACGGCGGCATCCAGACCCAGTTGATCCGGAAACCGTTGACCAGGCCCTCCAGCGCCTGCCGGGTCTGGTCCTCGATCACGTCGGTCAGCGGGCACGCCGCCGAGGTCAGCGTCATGTCGATGA
>JALZMX010000113.1 GCA_030857985.1 Actinomycetota bacterium
CTCGGCTATGTGGTGATGGACGAGGTGCACTATCTGGCCGACCGGTTCCGGGGGGCGGTGTGGGAAGAGGTCATCATCCACCTGCCCGAGTCGGTCTCGGTGGTGTCGCTGTCGGCGACGGTGTCCAACGCCGAGGAGTTCGGGGCATGGTTGTCGACCGTGCGCGGCGACACCGCGACGATCGTGGAGGAACGGCGACCGGTGCCGCTGTTCCAGCACGTCATGGTGGGCCGCCGGCTCTATGACCTCTTCGCCGACGACATGCGGCCGGACGCCGAGGCCCGGGTCAACCCGCGGCTGCTGGACGTCGCCCGCGACGACGGGCGCAGCCGCCGTACCCGCGACCACAGGGACCGGCGAGGTTCCTCGCGACGAGGCGCTCAGGACCGGGGGAGTCGGGGCCGGGCGCACACGCCCAACCGGGTGGACGTGGTGGACCGGCTGGACGCCGCAGGACTGCTCCCAGCCATCGCGTTCATCTTCAGCCGGGTCGGCTGCGACGCCGCGGTGCTGCAGTGCCTGCACGCGAACCTGCGGCTGACCACCCGCGAGGAGGCGCAGCAGATCCGGGCGGTGGTGGAGGAGCGGGCGCGCGACATCCCGGACGAGGACCTGCACGTTCTCGGCTACCACGACTTCGCCGACGCCCTGGTGCGAGGTGTCGCCGCCCACCACGCCGGCATGCTGCCGACGTTCAAGGAATGCGTGGAGACCCTGTTCTCGCGGGGTGTGGTCAAGGTGGTGTTCGCGACCGAGACGCTGGCGCTGGGCATCAACATGCCCGCCCGCTCGGTGGTCCTGGACAAGCTGAGCAAGTGGAACGGCGAGACCCATGCCGACATCACGCCGGGGGAGTACACCCAGCTGACCGGCCGGGCCGGACGGCGTGGCATCGATGTCGAGGGGCACGGCGTGGTGTTGTGGCAGCCGGGCCTGGACCCGCGCGCGGTTGCCGGGTTGGCGTCGACGCGGACATATCCGCTGCGCTCGTCGTTCAGGCCGTCGTACAACATGGCGGTCAACCTGGTCCGCCAGGTCGGGCGGGACCCCGCACGGGGGTTGCTCGAGTCGTCGTTCGCGCAGTTCCAGGCCGACAAGGCGGTCGTCGGATTGGCCCGCCAGCTGCGCAAGAGCGAGGAGGCGCTGGAGGGCTACCGCGAGGCTGCGCGCTGTCACCTGGGCGACTTCATGGAGTACGCCGGGCTGCGCAGCCGTCTGTCGGAGCGGGAGGCCACGCTGTCCAAGCGAGCCCGCACCGACCGGCGCGAGGAGGCGGTGACGGCGTTGGACCGGCTGCAGGTGGGCGACGTGATCGCGGTGCCGGCCGGACGCTTCGCCGGTCTGGCCCTCGTGCTCGACCCCGGTATGAGCTCGGCCCGGGAAGGGCCACGTCCGTTCGTCCTGACCGCTGATCGACACGCCCGGCGGTTGTCCCTCGTCGACTTCCCGAGCCCGGTCGAGTCGTTGCTGCGCATCCGGGTGCCCCGGGGCTTCAACGCGCGCAACCCGCAGCAACGGCGCGACCTGGCGTCGACGCTGCGCCACAAGGCCGGCCATCTCGACCTCGACCGGGTGCCGGGGCGGGCGGCACGTCGTGACCGTGGCCCGGCGGCCGGTGCCGACGACCGGGAGATCGGCCGGCTGCGTGCGCAGCTGCGCGCGCATCCCTGCCATGGCTGCGACGAGCGTGAGGACCACGCCCGCTGGGCGGAGCGTTACCTGAAGCTGCGACGCGAGAGCCAGGCCCTGCACAGTCGGATCGAGCAGCGGACCAACACGATCGCGCGGCAGTTCGACCGGGTGTGTGAGGTGCTCGAGGCTCTGGGCTACCTGCAGGCCGAACACATCAGCGCCGACGGCGAACGGCTGATGCGCATCTACACCGAGATGGACCTCGTCGCCGCCGAGTGCCTGCGGCGGGGTGTGTGGGAGGGGCTGGACCCGCCCGAGCTGGCCGCGGCCCTGTCGTCGCTGGTGTTCGAGTCCCGTCGTCCCGACGACACCAGTCCACCCCGGTTGCCACCGGGAAGGGTCCGCGACGTGCTCGCCGAGATGGTCGGCATCTGGGCCGAGCTCGACGCGCTCGAACGTGACCACCGGCTGGACTTCCTGCGGGAGCCGGACCTCGGTTTCGCCTGGGCGGCGTACCGCTGGGCCGGCGGCGCCAGCCTCGATGAGGTGCTCACCGAGACCGGCCTGGCAGCCGGTGACTTCGTACGCTGGGTGAAACAACTGCTCGACCTCACCGACCAGGTCGCCGACGCGGCCGGGTCGGCCGGGGACCGCGCGCTGCGGGAGAGCGCGCGGAGTGCGGCGGCAAGCCTGCGGCACGGGGTGGTCGCCTACACCTCGCTGACCGAGTGAGCACGCGCCCGGTCGAGCGCCTCGACGACCCGGCTCGCGCTGGAGCCGAGACCCCAGCGGTCCACCAGCGCGTCGAAGGCGTGGGGGTCACGCGGCACCGCTGACGGGAGGGTGAGGTCGACGTCGGGCAGGTCGAGGTCGCGGACCACCGCGACCACGCGTGGTGCGACGCTCAGGTAGTCCGCGGCCGCGGTGATCTTGGCCCGCAACCCGGCGGCCATCCCCCCGGTCGTCGTCCCCGCGGCCGCCACGATGCTGTCGAGGTCGCCGTGTGTCGCCAGCAGCGCGGCGGCCGTCTTCTCGCCGATTCCCGCCACCCCCGGTAGTCCGTCCGAG
>JALZMX010000193.1 GCA_030857985.1 Actinomycetota bacterium
GGTCGCCGGCTGGCGATGAAGGTGCTCAACGCCTCGAGGTTCGTGCTCGGGCTCGGCTCGGTGGAGCCGACGCCGACCGCCGTCACCGAGCCGGTCGACCGCGCGCTGCTCGCCGGCCTCGACGAGACGTTGCGGGCGGCGACGGCGGCGTTCGAGGCCTACGACTACACGTCGGCACTGGAGGTCACCGAGCGATTCTTCTGGTCGTTCTGCGACGACTACCTCGAGCTGGTCAAGGAGCGGGCGTACGGCGGGCGTGGTGACCTGCCGGCCGCGTCGGCGAAGGCGACGCTGGGGGTCGCCCTGTCGGTGCAGTTGCGGATGCTCGCGCCGTACCTGCCCTTCGTCACCGAAGAGGTGTGGTCATGGTGGCGGGACGGCTCGATCCACCGCCAGCCCTGGCCGACGTCCGACGAGGTGGGCGCGGGCGCCGACGTGGACCCGGCCCTGCTCGATGTGGTCGCCTTGGTGCTGGGTGCGCTGCGGGGTGCCAAGTCGCGCGCCAAGGTCTCGATGCGCACGGAGGTGTCGCGGGCAGAGGTGCGGGGACCGTCTGCAGCACTGGCCCACGCCCAGCATGCCGAGGCCGACCTGCGCGCCGCAGGCCGAGTAACCGGTGAGCTGATGTTCACCACCGACGGGTCGGTCGACGAGATCCGGGTCGAAGCCACCCTCGCCAGCTGACCCACCCCCGCCCCCCCCCCGATTCGTCTGCGGTCGGCCTCCAGGAAAGACCCGAGGAGCCGCAGACGAACCGGTGCTGTGGACAGCGGTTCGCGATCGCCGGTCAACTCGGCGACCATGCCGGAATGCATCGGGAGAGGACGAATCGGGAGTGGCGGCTGGCCAGGCTGGCGCCTCTCGCCGAGCGGCAAGAACGCGTGATGAGTCGCGCGCAGCTCGGCGCGGTCGGTTGGACGGCGCATCAGATCGCGCATGAGATCGATTCCGGGCGTTGGCAGCTCGCGGCCCCGAACGTCATCACATTACAGAACGCCCCTCTGGTGTACGGACAACGACTCTGGGTGGGTCTGCTTCATGCAGGGCCAGGTTCCGCACTGACTCATCTGTCCGCGTGCAGGTCCGCCGGCCTGAGATGGAAGGAGTCCGAGGTCGTCGAAGCAATCACACCGAAGGGGCACCTCGTGTCTCCCATCGACGGGTTCTTCTTCCACCAGACGCGACGCCCATATCGGCAATGGGTGCGGACGGACGCGTCCGGACTGGCCGTGGTCAGCGTCGACTTCGCAGTCCTGCTGGCCGCTGAGCGAGATCACCAGCTGCGACGCGCCATTGGACTGATCGCAGCCTCGGTTCAGCAGCGTCTCACGACGGCGAACCGGCTGCTGGTTGCATCACGCCAGATCCGAAAGCTACGGCACGGCCACCTCTTTCGGGCTGCACTTGGCGACATCGCAGGGGGCGCGCAGTCCTTCGCCGAGATCGACATCGGGAGACTGTGCCGAGAAGCCGGCCTCGTGGAGCCCACGCGGCAGCGCCTGCGCGAGGACCGGCAGGGCCGTAAACGATACCTGGACTGCGAGTGGGTGCTCGTAGACGGCCGCATCATCGTCTTGGAGGTCGACGGCTCATTCCACATGGAGACCGAGCACTGGTGGCGAGACATGGGGCGGGAGCGCCAGGTTGTCATCTCGGGCCGCTGCGTGCTGCGCTGCTCGAGTGTCGAGATCCGCGTCTCACCCGGCGATATCCTGCTCGATCTGGCAGCAGCGGGCGTCCCCCGCGCAGGGCGAAGAGCGGCGTGATGGGAGCTGATTGGTCTGCGGACACTCCGAAATTTCGCGCCGAGCGATCGCAGACGGATCCGAGGAGGGTGGGGCTAGGCCGACTTGGCCCGCTTCTTGGTCGGTGCCTCGCGCGGGACCAGGGTCGGGTTGACGCTGGAGGACACCACCTCGCCCGTGATGACGACTTTCGCGATGTCCTCGCGGCTCGGGACGTCGTACATGACGTTGAGCAGCACTTCCTCCATGATCGCCCGCAGACCCCGCGCGCCGGTGCCCCGCAGCATGGCCTGGTCGGCGATCG
>JALZMX010000200.1 GCA_030857985.1 Actinomycetota bacterium
CTGCGCCCGACCGTGCTGTTCCTCGAAGCCTCCGACGAGGTGCTCGTCCGCCGCCAGGAGGCGGCCAGGCGACCGCACCCGTTGCAGCAGGGCGGCCGGTTGCTCGACGGCATCCGACGCGAGCGGCAGATGGTCCAGGACCTGCGCGGCAACGCCGACGTCATCATCGACACCAGCAACCTCAACGTGCACGAGCTGGCCGCCAAGGTGCTGAACGCGTTCTCCGACAGCGGCGAGATCGCGTTGCACGCAACCGTGGTGTCATTCGGCTTCAAGTACGGCATCCCGGTCGACGCCGACCTCGTCGTCGACATGCGCTTCCTTCCCAATCCGCACTGGATCCCGGAGCTGCAGCCGCTGACTGGCCTGGATCCGCAGGTGAGCGCCTACGTGGTCGACCAGCCGGATGCTAAGGCGTTCCTGAACCGCTACGACGACCTGCTGCGCACGGTGGCCGCGGGTTACCTGCGCGAGGGCAAACGCTTCGTCACCGTCGGGGTCGGCTGCACCGGGGGCAAGCACCGCAGTGTCGCGATGGCCGAGGCGCTGGGGGAGCGCCTGCGCAAGTCCGACGTCCCGACCCTCGTCGTGCACCGCGACCTGGGCCGCGAGTGAGCGCCTCAGCTCCGGCCGCGTGGACCGGCGAGCGGGTTGTCGCACTTGGTGGCGGGCACGGTCTGCATGCCTCGCTGTCGGCGTTGCGCCGGGTCGTGGGCGCCCTGACCGCGGTCGTGACCGTTGCCGACAATGGCGGCTCGTCGGGCCGGCTGCGGCGCGAGCTCGGTGTCCTCCCGCCGGGTGACCTCCGTCAGGCGCTGGCCGCGCTGTGCGGCGACGACGACTGGGGCCGCACCTGGGCACAGGTGGTGCAGCACCGGTTCGCCAGTCCCGGAGAGCTGCACAACCACGCCGTGGGCAACCTCTTGATCGTGGCGCTGTGGGAGCTGCTCGGCGGTCACGTCGCGGGGCTGGACTGGGTCGCGCGCCTGCTCGGTGCGCACGGCCGGGTGCTGCCGATGTCCGCCGTACCCCTCGACATCACCGCGTCGGTCACCGGCCTCGACCCCCACGCACCGGGACGCATCGACACCGTGCGCGGGCAGGTCGAGGTCGCCAGCACGCGTGGCCGGGTCATCGGGGTGGGCCTGGAGCCGGCGGACCCGCCAGCCTGTCCCGAGGCGGTAGCCGCGATCGAGGCCGCGTCCTGGGTGGTGCTGGGGCCTGGTTCGTGGTTCACCAGCGTGATCCCGCACCTGCTCGTCCCCGAGCTCTGCGCCGCTCTGCACACGTCCCCGGCTCGACGTCTGGTGACCCTCAACCTCGCACCGCAGGCGGGGGAGACCGACGGGTTCTCGCCGCAGGCGCACCTGGACGTGTTGGCTGCGCACGCCCCGGAGCTTCGCATCGACGTCGTCCTCGCCGACCGGTCGGCGGTCAGCGACGCGGACGTCCTGCGTAGTACGACGGAGCAGCTCGGCGCGGAGCTGGTGGTGGCCGACATCGCTCGCGGTGACGGATCACCCCGGCACGACCCGCAGCGACTTGCGGCGGCGTACGCTGCGGTCTTCGCACAGGAAACGGGTCGGAACTGAAGTGGGACGAGCATGAGCGAGCGGGCTGCGGTCGTGGCAGGATCGCCGACATGGCGATGACGGCACAGGTCAAGGCCGAGTTGGCGGTCACCCGGGTGACCAAGGCCTGCTGCCGCAAGGCGGAGGTAGCGTCGATGCTCCGCTTCGCCGGCGGTCTGCACATCGTGAACGGGCGCATCGTCGTCGAGGCCGAGCTCGACACCGGCGCCGCAGCCCGCCGCCTCCGACGTGAGATCGGGGAGGTCTACGGGCACCACTGCGACGTCTTGGTGGTGGCGGCCGGGGGCCTGCGCAAGGGCAGCCGCTATCTGGTGCGCGTCAACCGCGAGGGGGAGGCACTGGCGCGGCAGACCGGACTCCTCGACGGACGCGGCCGGCCGGTGCGCGGGCTGCCGCCGCAGGTGGTGGCGGGAGCCGGGTGTGACGCGGTGGCCGCCTGGCGTGGCGCATTTCTCGCACACGGTTCGCTGACAGAGCCTGGTCGCTCGTCCGCGCTCGAGGTGACCTGCCCCGGCCCGGAGGCGGCGCTCGCGCTCGTGGGCGCCGCCCGCCGGATCGGCGTACAGGCCAAGGCGCGAGAGGTCCGCGGTGTCGACCGGGTCGTGATCCGGGACGGCGACGCGATCGGCTCCCTGCTCACGCGCCTCGGTGCGCACGAGTCGCTGCTCGCCTGGGAAGAGCGGCGGATGCGCCGCGAGGTGCGGGCCACGGCCAACCGGCTGGCGAACTTCGACGACGCCAACCTGCGCCGCTCGGCGCGAGCTGCGGTGGCCGCCGGCGCCCGGGTGGATCGTGCGTTGCAGCTGCTCGGCGACGACATCCCCGACCACTTGCGCCAAGCCGGTTTCCTGCGGCTGGAGCACAAGCAGGCCAGCCTCGAGGAGCTCGGTCAGCTGCACGACCCGCCGCTGACCAAGGACGCGGTTGCCGGCCGGATCAGGCGGCTGCTGGCGATGGCAGACAAGCGGGCGAGTGAGCTGGGCGTGCCCGACACCGAGTCGAGCCTGACGCCGGAGATGCTCGCCGACACCCCCTGAGGCGTCGCAGCGGGGACGCTAGGGTTGCCGGCGGTGAGCCGAGGTTCTGACCCAAGAGGAGATCTTTCGTGACTGTCCGCGTAGGCATCAACGGCTTCGGCCGTATCGGTCGCAACTTCTTTCGCGCTGCCCTGGCGGCGGGTGCGGACATCGAGATCGTGGCGGTCAACGACTTGACCGACAACACCACGCTGGCGCACCTGCTCAAGTACGACTCGATCCTGGGCCGGCTCGGCGCGCCGGTGTCGTCCACACAGACCGACATCACGGTGGGGGACCACAGCTTCAAGGCGTTCGCCGAGCGTGACCCGGGTGAGCTGCAGTGGGGCGACGTCGGCGCCGACGTCGTCGTCGAGTCCACCGGACTCTTCACTGACGCCACCAAGGCCAGGACCCACCTCGACAACGGTGCTCGAAAGGTGATCATCTCCGCGCCGGCCAAGAACGAGGACGTCACCGTGGTGATGGGCGTCAACCACGAGGCCTACGACCCTGAAGCGCACGACATCGTCTCCAACGCCTCCTGTACCACCAACTGCCTCGCCCCGATGGCCAAGGTGCTGCACGACGCCTTCGGCATCGAACGGGGCCTGATGACGACGATCCACGCCTACACCCAGGACCAGAACCTCCAGGACGGCCCGCACAAGGACCTGCGCCGAGCCCGCGCGGCCGCGCTCAACGTGGTGCCCACCTCGACCGGTGCCGCCAAGGCGATCGGCCTGGTCATGCCCGAGCTCCAGGGCAAGCTCGACGGCTATGCGCTGAGGGTGCCGCTGCCGACCGGCTCGGCGACCGACCTCACCGTCACCCTCAGCCGGGAGACGAGCGTCGAGGAGGTCAACGGCGCCATGCGGTCGGCCGCGCAGGGCGCGCTCGCGGGCTTCCTGACCTACACCTCCGACCCGATCGTGTCCTCCGACATCGTCACCGACCCGGCCTCCTGCGTCTTCGACTCCGGTCTGACCAAGGTGATCGGCGACCAGGTCAAGGTCGTCGGTTGGTACGACAACGAGTGGGGTTACTCCAACCGGATCGTCGACCTGGTGGCCTACATCGGCAAGACGCTCTGACCGCCCAGTGAAGAGGATCGAGGATCTGGGGGACCTGCGCGGGCAACGGGTCCTGGTGCGCTCAGATCTCAACGTGCCTCTCGACGCGGGAACGATCACCGACGACGGCCGCATCCGGGCGAGCGTGCCGACGCTGCGTCGGCTGGCCGACCTGGGCGCGCGCGTCGTCGTGGTGGCGCATCTGGGCCGCCCCGAAGGAGCTCCAGATCCCGCGCTCTCGATGGCGCCGGTGGCACACCGGTTGGGGGAGCTGATGGGCCTCGACGTCCGCCTCGCCTCCGACACCGTCGGTTCCGGTGCGCGGCGGACCGTCTCCGCCCTCGCCGACGGTGATGTCGCGGTGCTCGAGAACGTCCGTTTCAACGCCGGTGAGACGAGCAAGGACGATGCGGAGCGGGCAGCCTTCGCCGACGCGCTGGCGGAGCTGGCCGATGCCTTCGTCAGCGATGGTTTCGGTGTCGTGCACCGCAGGCAGGCGAGCGTGTACGACGTCGCGCAGCGGCTCCCGCACGCGGCCGGAGACCTCGTCGTCGCCGAGATGCAGGTGCTGAGCCGGCTGACCCAGGACCCGGGACGCCCCTACGTGGTCGTGCTCGGCGGTGCCAAGGTGTCCGACAAGCTCGGCGTGATCGACAGCCTCCTGGACAAGGCCGACCGGTTGCTGATCGGTGGCGGCATGGCGTTCACGTTCCTGGCCGCCCAAGGTCACGAGGTCGGGCGCAGCATGCTGGAACGGGACCAGCTCGATGCCGTCCGGGGTTACCTCGCGGCCGCCGACGACAAGGGCGTCCAGGTCGTGCTGCCGACCGACGTCGTGGTCGCTGCCGAGGTGTCACGGGAGGCGGAGCCCTCCGTCGTACCGGCGGAGCGGATGCCCACGAGCCAGCTCGGCCTGGACATCGGCCCCGAGTCGGCGGATACCTTCGGTGGACTGTTGTCCGACGCGCGGACCGCGTTCTGGAACGGGCCGATGGGTGTCTTCGAGCTTCCGGCGTTCGCTGCGGGGACCCTCGCCGTGGCGCAGGCGCTGATTCGTGTCGACGGTCTGTCTGTGGTCGGGGGCGGCGACTCCGCGGCAGCAGTACGCCAGCTCGGCTTCGCCGAGGACGACTTCGGCCACATCTCCACCGGTGGCGGGGCGAGCCTGGAGTACCTCGAGGGCAAGCCATTGCCAGGCATCGACGTGTTGGAGGACTGAAGCGGTGGCGAAGACGTCGCGCGCGGCCCGGCTGCCGCTGATGGCCGGCAACTGGAAGATGAACCTCAACCATCAAGAGGCCGTCGTCCTGCTGCAGAAGTTGTCGTGGATCCTGCAGGACAAGAAGCACGACTACAACCGGGCCGAGGTGGCGGTCGTGCCGCCGTTCACCGACCTGCGCAGTGTGCAGACCCTCGTCGACGGTGACCGGCTCGAGATCCGGTACGGCGCCCAGGATGTCTCGCCGTACCCCGACGGCGCCCACACCGGCGACGTCTCTGCAGCGATGCTGGCCAAGCTGGGCTGCACCTACGTGATTGTCGGGCACAGCGAGCGCCGCCAGGGCCACGGGGAGGACGACGCGCTCGTCAACGCCAAGGCCCGCGCTGTCGTGCAGGCCCAGATGACGCCGATCCTCTGCGTCGGCGAGGGGCTCGAGGTGCGCCGGGAGGGGCGTCACGTCGAGCACACCCTGGCTCAGGCCGAGCGCTCACTGGCCGGCTTCGACACCGACGAGGTCGACGGGCTGGTGATCGCCTACGAGCCGCTGTGGGCGATCGGCACCGGCGAGGTCGCCACGCCCGACGACGCGCAGGAGGTGTGCGCCGCGATCCGCGGGCGGGTGGCCCAGGCGTGGTCGGACCAGGCCGCGGTCTCCGTGCGGGTTCTATACGGCGGCTCGGTGAAGGCGGCCAACATCGCGGCGATCATGCGGCAGGACGATGTGGACGGCGCGCTGGTCGGTGGGGCGAGCCTGTCCGCCGACGAGTTCGCCGGAGTCTGCCGTTTCCACGCGCATCCGGTTATCTGATCGGCTCTTCTCGGGTTAGGGTGTCTGACTGTGATCCTCGCGTTCCAAGTCCTCCTCGTCATCACGAGCCTGCTCCTGCTGCTTCTCGTGCTCCTGCACAAGGGCCGTGGTGGCGGCTTGTCAGACATGTTCGGGGGTGGTGTCTCGAGTGGGCTGGGCGGTTCATCGGTGGCCGAGCGCAACCTCGACCGGTTCACCGTCGGCATCGGCATCGTCTGGACCTTGTGCATCGTCGCGCTCGGTCTGCTGATGCGGGGCTGAACTGACGTAAGCGGACGCTCGGACGCTCGGACGCTCGGCTCGGACAAGGAGTTCATCGCATGGCTGGTGGCAGTGCCATCCGGGGTAGCCGCATCGGTGCCGGACCGATGGGTGAGGCGGAGCGCGGAGACACCGCACCGCGACAGCGGGTGTCGTACTTCTGTGCGCACGGTCACGAGACCCAGCCGACGTTCGCGGTGGAGGCGGCCCTGCCCGATTCGTGGGACTGCCCGCGCTGCGGACTGCCCGCCAGCCGCGACGAGGCGAACCCACCACCGCCGCCGAGAGTGGAGCCCTACAAGACCCACCTGGCCTACGTGAAGGAGCGTCGCTCCGATGCCGAGGCCGCCGACATTCTGCAGGATGCCTTGCAGACCCTGCGTGCCAAGCGCAAGAGCGGCGAGATCCTCTTCTGATCTGGCTCGCCGTGCGCCGCCCTGACTCTTGGCACGGGGGTGGCAGGGCGCGACTTCAGCGCAAGGTGGTGCGGGCGAGGTCGCTGGGTAGCTGGGCGGCGGCAGCCTTGTCGAGCAGCCACCGGGTACGGCGTTGCCCAGTCACCCCGGCCGCCGGGACCTGCAGCCGCCCCGCCCCGGACAGCGCCGACCGCACCACCGGGGCCTTGTCCGCACCGGACACGACGAACCACGTCTCGCGGGCCCGCGCCAGCGTCGGGAAAGTCAGCGTCAACCGAATGGGCGGCGGTTTCGGTGCCGCACGTACGGCGGCCACCGCCCGTTCGTCATGCAGCGCCGGGTGCCCGGGAAAGAGCGAGGCGACGTGGCCGTCCGGACCCACCCCGAGCAGCAGCAGGTCGAACGCCGGCACCCGAGCGTGGTCCCCCGGGCGCGACGCAGACGCCAGCTCGCGCGCGTAAGCCTCGGCAGCGGCCTCGGGGTCGCCCACCCCGACCCTCGGGGCGGCGGGCATCGGATGCAGCAGATCCAGGTTCAGCGGTACGACGTCGAGCAGCGCCGCACCGGCCTGGGTGGCGTTGCGGTTCGGATCACCGTCGACCAGGAACCGCTCGTCACCCCACCACAGCTCGATCCTCCCCCAGTCGACCGCGTCCCGGGTCGGCGAGGCCGCGACCGCCGCGTAGATCGAGATGGCGATACTCCCTCCGGTGAGGACGACCGAGGCGATCCGCCCACCGCTCTGCAGGTCGACCAGCCGGGTCAGGAAGCGTGCGGCGACAGCCTGCGCCAGCAGCTCGGCATCGCGGTGCACGACCACATCGGGGGACGACGCAGCGCCCACGTCGGTCAGGCCCGGCTCTCGGCGGCGCGCTTGTGGATCCTCAGCAGGGACTTGACCGTCGCCTCGTAGATGTCGTCCGGGTCGAGACGGCGCAGCTCCTCGGCGAGCAGCTCCGCCGTCTCGCGGCGCTTCAGCGCCACCGGTCGGTCCGGCTGACCCGGTCCACTGAACAACGCCAGCCGCCCGTCCGGTCGGTTGATCGCGATCTCGCCGTCGCGGGTGCTGAGGCTCACCGACGTGATGCCCGGGCCCCGTGAGGTCGTGCGGTCGACGTCGATCTTGAGCCGGTCGGCCAGCCAGGCGCCGAGCAGGTCGGCGCTGGGCGACACCCGCTCGGCGCTCACCTGGCCAGCGGTCACCTTGGCCGGGAACTGGTCGAGGGCGGCCGCCAGCAGCGCCCGCCACCCGGTGATGCGGGTCCAGGCCAGGTCGGTGTTGCCGTCCGCGTAGTGCTCGCACTGGGTCCACAACGCCGCTGCCTTGCCTCGGGGGGCAGCGGCGGCATCGGTGATCCGGCGCTGGGCGAGTGAGCCCAGCGGGTCGGCCACCGGGTCATCCGGCGACTTCGTCGGCCACCAGATCACCACCGGGGAGTCGGGCAGCAGCAAGGGGAGTACGACGGACTCGGCGTGCTCCGCCACCTCTCCGCCCAGCCGCAGCAGGACCGTCTCACCGGTGGCACCCGAGCCGATCCGGATCTCTGCGGCGATGCGGTCGGTGCCCCGGACCGAGCCGCGAATGACTCCGAGCACTCGGGCGGGGTGCTCGGTGGAGGCGGCCGCGGCGGCCCGCATCGCGTCGTCAGCCTCAGCCTCGGCGACGTCGACGACGAGCGTCAGCACCATGCCCATCGACGGGCTGCCGGCACGCCGCCGGGCCAGCAGCAGCTCGCTCGCGATCGCGCTGGCGTCGGTGTCGGTCAGGGTGATCGTCATCGGTCGAGCCTCCCTAGGACCGGCGCCAGGCGCGGCCGTCTCGGCCGAGCATCCGATCGGCCGACTCGGGCCCCCAGGTGCCGGCGGGGTAGGGCTCCGGACGACCCTTGCGGGCCCAGTACTCGACGATCGGGTCGAGGATCTGCCAAGACAGCTCGACCTCCTGGTACTGCGGGAAGAGCGGGGGTTCGCCGAGGAGCACGTCGAGGATGAGCCGCTCATACGCCTCCGGGCTGGACTCGACGAACGAGCCGCCGTAGGCGAAGTCCATGTTGACGTCGCGGATCTCCATCGCCGTACCGGGGACCTTCGACCCGAAGCGCAAGGTGACGCCCTCGTCGGGCTGCACCCGGATCACCAAGGCGTTGTGTCCGAGCTCCTCGGTGGCAGTCTCGGTGAAGGGCAGGTGCGGCGCCCGCTTGAAGATGACCGCGACCTCGGTGACCCGGCGGCCCAGCCGCTTACCGGCCCGCAGGTAGAACGGCACGCCGGCCCAACGGCGGGTGGCGACTGTCAGCCGGAGCGCGGCGTAGGTCTCGGTCCGCGAGTCGTCGGGGATGTCCTCCTCCTCCGTGTATCCCTGCACCTTCACACCGCCCGCCCATCCTGCGGCGTACTGCCCGCGGGCGGTGCCGAGGTCGAGGCGGCGGGGCCGCTCGATCGCGGCCAGCACCTTCTGCTTCTCGATCCGCAGGCTCTGGGCGTCGAACGACGTCGGCTCCTCCATCGCGATCAGGGCCATCAGCTGCAGCAGGTGGTTCTGGATGACGTCGCGGGCGGCGCCGATGCCGTCGTAGTAGCCGGCCCGCCCGCCGATGCCGATGTCCTCGGCCATCGTGATCTGGACGGAGTCGACGTAGTTGGAGTTCCAGACCGGCTCGAACATCGAGTTGGCGAAGCGCATCGCCAGGATGTTCTGGACCGTCTCCTTGCCCAGGTAGTGGTCGATGCGGAACACCGACTCCGGCGGGAACACCTCGGAGACGACCGCGTTGAGGCGGCGTGCGCTCTCGAGGTCGGACCCGAAGGGCTTCTCGACCACGACCCGGCGCCACGACCCGTCGTGTTGCTCGGCGAGACCGTGCTCCTTGAGCTGCCCGACGACGTCGGGGAAGAACCGTGGCGGGATGGAGAGGTAGAAGGCGTGGTTGGCGCGGGTGCCACGTACGTCGTCGAGCTCCGCGATCACCTGCCGCAACCGGTCGAACGCCGCGTCGTCGGCGAAATCGCCGGACACGAAGCGGAATCCCTCGCAGAGCTGGTCCCACACCTCTTCGCGAAACGGCGTCCGCGCGTGCTCCTTGACGGCGTCGTGGACGATCCGGGCGAAGTCCTGGTTCGCCCAGTCGCGGCGGGCGAAGCCGACCAGGGCGAACCCCGGCGGCAACAACCCGCGATTGGCCAGGTCGTAGACCGCCGGCATCAGCTTCTTGCGGGCGAGGTCGCCGGTGACCCCGAAGATGACCAGACCGCACGGTCCGGCGAGGCGGGGTAGGCGGCGGTCCTGCGGGTCGCGCAGTGGATTGCGCGCGGGATTGCTGCGCGACCCGGTCGACGGCGCCGTCATCGCAGCGCCTCCAGAACCTGCGCGACGCCCGCCACCGGCTCGCGGAGGTGCAGCCGCAGCACCGGTCGGTCGTGGTCGGCGAGCACCCGCGCGTCACCGGCCGCCTGGGCGGCGACGAGAGTGCCGAAGCTGAACGGCCGGTCCGGGACCGGCACGTCGGTCGAGGCCTCGGTGGTCAGCTGCAGATAGGCCCCCTGCGCGGGGCCACCCTTGTGGTACTGGCCGGTCGAGTGCAGGAAGCGCGGTCCCCACCCGAAGGTCACGGGTCGCCCGGTACGGCGGGCGAGCGCCGCCCGGCAGGTCCGCAGCGGCGCATCGCGCTCCGGGTCGAGATAAGCCATCACGGCGACGTAGCCGTCGTCGCCCACCCGGTCGAGCAATGCCGCGACCGCGCCGTCGAGCGTGCCGACTCCGTCGAGCAGGCCGGCGGGGGCGCGCACCTCGACGGCAGCCTCGACGAAGCCGGCCGGCTCCGGAGCGGGCTGGTGGTCCAGAAGCCCACGAGCCGCATTCTTTGCGCTCTCCACGTCGGGCTGGTCGAAGGGGTTGATGCCGAGTAGTCGGCCGGCGACCGCGGCCGCGGTCTCCCACAACAGCAGCTGTCCACCAAGCGGTCCGGCGACCGCAGCAACGGGGGTACCCGCAGCCGCCTCGGGCACGACCACGAGGGGCTGGTCCTCAGCCCTGATCGCGTCGACCACAAAGGCCACCGACACGTCGTCTGCGGCAGTCAGCACCTCGGGGGCGTCCGGTCCCTCCACCGGCACCGGCAGCACTCCGCGGCCCTGCTTCCCGGTGCTCTCGGCGATCAGCTGCTCGGCCCAGTCCCCGAGACCGGTGACGCCCGAGTCGGCGTCGGCGATCACGATCTTGTCCCGCCGCCGCTGTGGACCACCGGTCACGTCACCGGGTAGGCCTCCCAGCACGGCGCCCAGCAGCAGGGCAGGGTTGGTCGGTTCGTCCGCGGCCAGCGCCGCGGCGACGTCGTCGGCCTCGTCCAGCAGCTCCGCGACGTCGACCCCGGCCAGACCCGAGGGCACCAGGCCGAAGGCGGTCAGCGCGCTGTAGCGGCCACCGACGTGTGGGTTGGCGGCGAAGACTCGGCGATATCCGGACTCGGCGGCGTACTCGGCGAGCTCGGAACCGGGATCGGTCACCGCCACCATCCGGGACGCGGCATCGATACCGACCCGGGCGAATGCTTCCTCGAACGCCCGGCGTTGGCTGTCGGTCTCGACCGTCGTGCCGGACTTGGAGGAGACCACGACCACGGTGCGCTGCAGATCGCCGCGCAGCGCCCGCTCGACCACGCTGGGTTCGGTGGAGTCGAGCACGAGGAGGTCCATGCCGTACGTTCGGGTGATCACCTCCGGCGCCAGCGACGAGCCGCCCATGCCGCACAGGACCACCCGGTCGATGCCCTCGCCCCACAGCTCGGCGCGCAGGGCGTCGATCTCCGCCAGCAGCGGCCGCGACGACCGGGGCAGGTCCACCCAGTCGAGCCGGATCGCTGCCTCCTGCTCGGCCTCCGGCCCCCACAGCGTCGCATCGCGGGCAGCGAGCCTGGAGGCCACCCGGGCGTCCACCAACTCGGTGAGCACGTCGGCGTAGGACCCCGCGGCGACCTGCACGGTCACCGATGGTCTCACTCGGTCGCCCCTTCGAGCGCAGCTGAGACGGTGTCGAGGAGCTCCTTCCACGAAGCCTCGAACTTCTGCACGCCCTCGGCCTCGAGCACCTCGATGGCTTCGTCGTAAGAGATGCCCAGGGCGGCGATGGCGTCGAGCAGGCGGCGCGCCTCGTCGTACCGCCCGCGCACCGTGTCACCGGTGATCTCCGCATGGTCGGCAGTCGCCTCGATGGTCGGCTCGGGCATGGTGTTCACGGTCTGAGCAGTGACCAGCTCGGTGACATACATCGTGTCCGGCAGGTCAGGGTCCTTCACCGACGTCGACGCCCAGAGTGGTCGCTGCGGTCTGGCGCCCTTGGCCTGCAGCGCCTCCCACCGCGCTCCGGAGAAGGCTTGCTCGAAGTGCTGGAAGGCCAACCGCGCGTTGGCGATGGCCGCCTTGCTGCGCAGGGCTCTGGCCTCGTCGGTGCCGACGGCGTCCAGTCGCTTGTCGAACTCGGTGTCGACCCGGCTGACGAAGAACGACGCCACCGAGGAGATCGTGGACAGGTCGTGCCCGTTCGCGTCCGCCTGCTCCAGCCCCTTCAGGTAGGCCTCGGTGACCGCGTCGTAGCGCTCGAGGCCGAAGATCAGCGTCACGTTGATGCTGATGCCCTGTGCCAGCGAGGAGGTGATGGCGGGTACGCCGGCCTCGGTGGCGGGAATCTTGATCATCAGGTTGGGCCGGTCGACCAGCCACCACAGCGCCTGCACCTCGGCGACCGTCGACTCGGTGTCGTAGGCGAGTCCGGGTTGGACCTCGAGGGAGACCCGGCCGTCGAGCCCGTCTGTTGCGTCGTAGACCCCGCGCAGCTGGTCGCAGGCCCAGCGAACGTCGTACGTCGTGATCATCCGGACCGCCTCCTCGAGGGAGACCCCACGCAACGCCAGGTCGTTCACCTGCTCGGCGTATTCGTCGGCGTCGGAGACGGCCTTGGCGAAGATGGTCGGGTTGGAGGTCACGCCGACGACGTGCTTGTCCTCGATCAGCTCGCGCAGGTGTCCCGAACGCAGCCGGTCGCGGGAGAGGTCGTCGAGCCAGACGGAGACGCCGGCGTCGGAGAGTGCCTGGAGTCGGTCGTTCATCGCGATGTGGTCCTCTCTTACGCGTTGGGGTTGTCGGAGTCGTCGGCGGGTCCCTTCGGACCCGAGGCACGGGCGTGCACGGGAACGCCGGCACCGCCCAGCTCCCGCGCCGCAGCGATGCTGGCGTGTGCCGCCTCGACGACCGCCTCGGCGGTGAAGCCGAACTGGTCGTACAGGGTCGCGTAGTCCGCGGAGGCGCCGAAGTGCTCGATGCTCACGATGCGGCCGGCGTCACCGACGATGTCGCGCCAGCCCTGCGCGACCCCGGCCTCCACCGACACGCGGGCGCGGACCGAGGGTGGCACCACCGTGTCGCGATAGCCGGCGTCCTGCTCGTCGAACCACTCCTTGCACGGCATCGACACCACCCGCGCCTGCACGCCCTGTTCGGCGAGCTGGGTGCGGGCAGCCACCGCGATCTGCACCTCCGAGCCGGTGCCGACGAGCACGACGTCGGGTTCGCCGCCCTCGGCGTCGATGAGCACGTAGGCGCCCCTGGCTACGTCGTCGGTGGTGGCGAACCCCTGCTCGCCGCGAGGGAAGGTCGGGACGTTCTGGCGGGTCAGCGCGAGACCGGCCGGCCGGTCGGTGTGCTCGAGGATGGTCCGCCAGGCGGCCGAGGTCTCGTTGGCGTCGGCAGGGCGTACGACGTCGAGGCCGGGGATCGCGCGCAGTGCGGCGAGCTGCTCGATCGGCTGGTGCGTTGGGCCGTCCTCACCGAGCCCGATGGAGTCATGGGTCCACACGTAGGTCACCGGCAGCTGCATCAGCGCCGCCAGCCGCACGGCCGGCCGCATGTAGTCGCTGAAGATCAGGAACGTCCCGCCGTACGGCCGGGTGTTGCCGTGCAGCGCCATCCCGTTGAGGAGCGCACCCATCGCATGCTCGCGGATCCCGAAGTGCAGCACCCGGCCGTACCAGTCGCCCGGGAACTCCTTGGTCGCGTGCTCGGGCGGGACGAAGGACGGCTGGTCCTTCGGCGTCGTGTTGTTGGAGTCGGCGAGGTCGGCCGAGCCACCCCACAGCTCGGGCAGCTCCGGTGCGAGCGCGCCAAGCACCGCGCCGCTGGCCTTGCGAGTGGCGACGCCCTTCTCGTCGGCCTCGAAAGTGGGCAGCACGTCGGTCCAGCCGTCGGGCAGCCGCCGGTCCCGGAGCCGTTCGAGCAGCTCCCGGCGCTCCGGATGGGCGTCGGCCCACTCGGTGAACTGCCGCTGCCAGCGATCCTGCATCTCCGCACCGCGGGCCAGAGCCTGGCGGGTATGGGCGAGGACGCCGTCGGGCACCTGGAACGTCTGCTCCGGGTCGAAGCCCAGCAGCCGCTTGGTGGCCGCCACCTCGTCCGCCCCGAGCGCCGAGCCGTGCGCCTTGCCGGTGTTGCGGGCGTTCGGCGCCGGCCAGGCGATGATCGTGCGCAGGGCGATGAAGCTGGGGCGTGAGGTCTCGGCGCGGGCGGTCTGGAACGCTTCCCACAGCGCCTGCACGTCCTCCTCGTAGCCCCGACCACCCTGGGTCCAGTCGACCCGCTGCACGTGCCAGCCGTAGGCCTCATAGCGGGCGGCGACGTCCTCGGAGAAGGCGATATCGGTGTTGTCCTCGATCGAGATGTCGTTGTCGTCATAGAGCAGGACCAGGTTGCCGAGCTTCTGGTGGGCGGCCAGCGACGAGGCCTCGGCCGCGACGCCCTCCTGCATGTCGCCGTCACTCGCGAAGGCAAAGACGTGGTGGTCGAACAGACTCTGACCGGTGGGGGACTCGGGGTCATAGAGGCCGCGCTCACGGCGCGCGGCCATCGCCATCCCGACCGCGTTGCCGACACCCTGTCCGAGCGGTCCGGTCGTCGTCTCGACGCCCATGGTGTGGCCGTACTCGGGGTGTCCGGGGGTTTTGCTGCCCCAGGTGCGCAGCGACTTCAGGTCGTCGAGCCCGAGCTCGTAGCCAGCCAGGTAGAGCTGGATGTACAGGGTCAGGCTGGAGTGGCCCGCGGACAGCACGAACCGGTCCCGGCCGGTCCAGCCGGGGTCTGCGGGGTTGTGCTTCATCACCTTCTGGAACAGCAGGTAGGCCGCCGGCGCGAGACTCATCGCCGTGCCGGGATGGCCGTTGCCGGTCTTCTCGACCGCATCCATCGCCAGCGCCCGCACGGTGTCGACGGTCCGGCGGTCCAGATCGGTCCACTCCAACGCGGTGGTGTGGTCGCTGTGGGCGTTGCTCACGTGGACGGGTTCCCCTCTTCACAGGCCGAGAACGGCGGGTTGGGCCGCTGTGGCGACACTACCCGCGGATCGATGGAGCATTCGTCACGGCGGTGACCGGTCGGCAGCGCCCGGGCGGGCCGCCACTACCCGGGCGGACTAGACTCCGGCGCATCGCCTTCGCCGGAGCGCGTCCGGCTCAACCACTGACTGAGGTGTCCGTGACGGCCGTCGATTCGCAGCTGCCCGTGCTCGTGCGCGGTAGCCGCATCGAGGCGTATGTCGGGTTGACCAAGCCGCGGATCATCGAGCTGCTGCTGCTCACCACGGTGCCGGTGATGTTCCTGGCAGCTCGCGAGGTGCCCGACCTGGCGCTAGTGCTGAGCACCGTCGTGGGAGGCGCGCTGTCCGCGGGGTCGGCGAACGCGCTCAACTGCGTGCTCGACGCGGACATCGACGAGCGGATGCGACGCACCCGGCGTCGACCATTGCCGCGGCACGCGGTCACTCCGCGCTCGGCACTGGTGTTCGGTCTGGTGCTGGGGGTCGTTTCCACGCTGGTGCTCGGCGTGCTCGTGAACTGGCTCTCTGCGGCACTGGCGGTGGCCGCGAACGTGTTCTACGTTCTGGGCTACACGCTGCTGCTCAAGCGGCGTACTCCGCAGAATATCGTCTGGGGCGGCGCGGCCGGGTGCTTCCCGGCGCTGATCGGCTGGACCGCGGTGACCGGCACGCTCGGGTGGCCGCCGGCGGTGCTGTTCGCGGTCGTGTTCTTCTGGACCCCGCCGCACTTCTGGTCGCTGGCGATGCGCTATCGGGACGACTACGCGGCCGCCGATGTGCCGATGTTGCCGGTGGTCGCCTCTGCACCCCGCGTGACCGGGCAGATCGTGGTGTACAGCTGGGCGACGGCTGCGGTGTCCATGCTGCTGTGGCCGGTGGCCGGCACCGGGCTGGTCTATCCCGTGGCGGCGGTCGTGCTCGGGTCGGCGTTCATCTTCGAGGCGCACGCGCTGCACTCTCGGGCCAGGGCCGGATCAACCGCGACCGCGATGCGGCCGATGCGGCTGTTCCACGCCTCCAACCTCTACCTCGCCCTGCTGTTCCTCGCGGTCGCCGTCGAC
>JALZMX010000213.1 GCA_030857985.1 Actinomycetota bacterium
AGCGTCGAGGACCCGTTGTTCGGCCCGATCCTGTCGTTCGGCATCGCCGGGCCGACGTCTGACCTGCTCGGTGACCGCGCCTACCGCATCCCGCCGCTGTCCGACGCCGACGCGGCCGCGATGGTCCGCGAGGTCCGGTCGGCGCCGCTACTGTTCGGCTACCGCGGCAGCGAGCGGGTCGACGTGGGCGCCGTCGAAGAGCTGCTGCAGCGACTGGCGAGGCTCAAGAACGACCTGCCCGAGGTCGCGGCGCTCGAGCTCGAGCTCGTGCTCGCCGGTTCCGACGGCGTCAGCGTGCTCGCCGCGAGCTGCCGGGTGGCCCCCGGACGCGATGTGCGCAGCGACTGGTTCGCCCGACGGCTGCCCGCCCCGGTCGGCGACACCGTCCCCGACTAGCGCCCGACCTGGTGCCCGTGTGCCGCGTGGTTGACTGTCCCGCATGCCTGACCGTCCGAGCCCGTCCCCGAGCGCACCCCCCAGCGATGCCCGGCTGGACGACTTGCGCGAGGCCATCGTGCGGTGCGGCTACTACCCCGAGGTCGTCACCGACGCGGTGGGCGCGGCGCTGGCCGACGAGGAGGTCCGGGACTTCGTGGTCCACCACGAGCCGACCTTCGACCGCGACGAGGTCCGCCGGCACGTGACCGTCATGGTTCTCACCGCGAGCCGGCTCCTGCTCGCGCACACCGACGAGCACCCACCCGACGACCTGCTGCCGGAGCCCTATGCCTCCACGTCGACCGAGGCCGTACCGCTGTCCGCGGTCGGCTCGGTGGTGGTCTCGAGGATGGTCGCGAATCCCGCCAGCTTCGCCGAGAGCGGCGCCTCGAGCGGTGTCCGGCCGCCGGAGCCGACCGAGGCGGTGCTGACGATCGGCTGGGGAGCGGTACGGCGGATCGATCTGGAGCCGGCCAGCTGCGGTGACCCCGAGTGCGAGGGCGACCACGGTTACACCGGCACGATGGCGGCCGACGACTTCTCGATCCGGATGAGCGCCGCCGCCGACGGCGCCGACGCCGTCCGGGAGCTGCTGAGCTTCGCCCGCTCGCTGTCTGCGGCCACGGTGGCCCCTCCTCGCTTACCGGTCAGGTGAGCGGCCCGGCGCGCGTCCCGGCAAGCGGCGCGGTGGGCTCGATGGTGCGCGACTGCGCCGTGGTGCTGCCGGACTACGGCTGCGGGACGCTTGCGGACGTGATCCCGTCGATGGCCGGAGCCTTGGGCACCAGCTCCGCCAACGTGCTCGACCTGCCGCCGGTGAGTCGCTGCGTCGTACTCCTGGTGGACGGGCTGGGTCAGCGCCTGCTCGCGGAGAACGCCGAGGACGCGCCCTTCCTCAGCTCCCTGCCCGGCCGGGTGCTCACTGTCGGGGTGCCGTCGACGACGGCGACCAGTCTCTCCTCCTTCGGCACCGGGTTGCCGCCGGGCCAGCACGGCGTGGTCGGTTACACCAGCCGCATCCCGGGCACCAACCGCCTGCTCAACGCGCTGAAGTGGGACGCCAGGGTGGACCCGGCGGAGTGGCAGCCGCACCAGACCGCCTTCGACCGCGCGGCCCGCGCCGGACTCGTCACGACCGTCGTGCACAAGCGCGAGTTCGGGGGATCCGGGCTCACCCTGGCCAGCCAACGAGGGGCGGACTTCGTCGGCGCCGACAGCGCAGGGGAGCGGCTCGCGGCGGTGGCATCGGCGAGCCAGGTGCCGGGGTCACTCACCTATGTCTATGACGGTGACGTGGACTGGACCGGTCACCGCGACGGCTGCCGGTCAGAGGCCTGGCGCCACCAACTGGCCATCTCCGACGCGTTCGCCGCACGACTGCGCGAGGCGGTGGGGGCGGACACGATGCTGGTGGTCACGGCCGACCACGGCATGGTCGACCTACCCGCCGACGGACGGATCGACGTCGACGACGAGCCGGACCTGATGCGGGGTGTGCACCTGTTCGGCGGGGAGGCACGGCTGCGCCACCTCTACTGCCAGGCCGGAGCCGTGGAGGAGGTGCTCGAGCGTTGGCGTGCCCGGCTGAGCACGTCGGCGCTCGTTGTCACCCGCGAGCAAGCCATCGCGGCCGGCTGGTTCGGGCCGGTGCGTCGCGAAGTCGCGCCGCGGCTGGGTGACGTGCTGGTGGCCTGCCTCGGCCCGGTCGGGGTCTTCTCGCGGACGCGGTTCCCGATGGAGAAGCGCCTGGTGGGTTTTCACGGTTCGCTGACGGCCGACGAGATGCTGGTGCCGTTGCTGGTCGACATCCGTTGAAAGGAGCTGCCGTGGCCGCCGCTGCCGCGAGCCCGCTGATCTCGCCCGCGGAGCTGGCCGAGCTGCTCGACGGCCGTGGGGCGACGGTGCTCGACGTGCGCTGGTCGCTGGCCACCGGCTCGGACCGGGACAGCTACCTGGCCGGTCACGTCCCCACCGCGCAGTTCGTCGATCTCGACCACGACCTCGCCGACGTCCCCGGGTCCGGCGGACGTCATCCCTTGCCGCCGCGGGACGGGTTCGTCGCGGCGATGCAGCGGTGCGGTGTGCACGACTGCGACCCGGTCGTGGCCTACGACGCGCACAGCGGTCTGAGCGCTGCGCGGGCCTGGTGGCTACTCCGCTACTTCGGCCACGACGACGTGCGGGTGCTCGACGGCGGCTATCCGGCCTGGCTCGCGGCCGGCGGGAAGACGGAGACCGAGGTCCAGGCTCCCCGACCCGGTGCCTTCTGCGCCGAGCCGGGCGGCATGCCGGTGCTGTCGGCTGACGACGCAGCTGCGCTGGCCGGGTCCGGCGTACTTCTCGACGTGCGGGCCCCGGAGCGCTTTCGCGGCGACCAGGAGCCGATCGACCCGGTCGCCGGGCACATCCCTGGCGCGGTCAACCTGCCCGCCACCGACTACGTCGCCGCCGACGGCCGGCTGCTCCCGGCGCAGCGGCTGCGGGAGCGCTTCGGCGACCTGGCCAACCGGCCGACCGGCGCGTACTGCGGGTCTGGTGTGACCGCGGCGCACACTGTGCTCGCGCTGGAGGCGGCCGGGATCGCGGCCGCGCTCTATCCCGGGTCGTGGAGCGGCTGGATCACCGACCCGACCCGCCCGGTGGCGACCGGACCGGCATCCCGCTAACCGCCTTGTAACGCCGTCCGGCTCAGTCGCGGTTCTCCCGACCGAACATGATCTCGTCCCAGCTCGGCATGCTGGCCCGCCCACGTCGGCTCCGCTTCTTCTCGGGCTTGCCCTCCGCGGGCGGCTCTTCCGTCGGAGCCGTTGGAGCCTTTTCGGGATCGCTCTCGTCCCGCTCCGCCTGCTCCGGCTCGTTCGCGCGCCGCGACTGGACCGCGTCGGCGACCGCGGTCAGGTCCGCCGTCGCCTCCTCCTCCGCACCGGTTCCGTGACCAGGGGGTACGGCGGACAGCCGCCGGCCCGGCGTGCCCGGCTCGTCGGGAGCGGCTGCATCGCTCGGCTCCCCGGCCAGCCAACCGGCCTCGTCGTCGACGGGCACGGTGTAGCGGCCGAGCGGATCGAAGGCGAAGAGCGCGACCCGGCGGTCCTCGACCGGACCGAAGCTGACCTCGACCGTCCACTTCCCGTCGTCGCGGCGCCAGGCATCCCACCCGGTGGAGCCGGCATCGCCCGGCAGCGTCCGCAACCGCTCGCCCACCACCGCGCCCAAAGTACGGCCGGACCCCTCACCGCCTTTGCGGCGCAACGCGGCCCGCTGGGCGTTCTCCGCCATGTGCTGTCGTTCGGCCAGCACCGGGACGGCATAGCCCATGATCCTGTCGAGGGGGACCTGGGCCACTTCGGCGACGGCCTCCGGAGCCTGACCGGCCCGGATCCGAGCCTGGATGTCGCGGGGGCGTAGAGCGCTTTCCATCTCGATCTCCAACTGGCCGAGCCGGGCACGGTCGCCGCGCAGGGCGGCCCGCAGCCGATCATCAACGGGCAGGGTGAACTCATGACCCTCACTGCTGGCGAGGATCAGCCGCTTGCGGTCCTCGCTCAGGCCGACGAGGTCGAGGTTGTCCATCGGTTCACCCTCCTCATCTGCATCCCGACGAGGTGACGTCATCCTCTCCTGCCGAGGCCGTTGTACCAAGTCCCCGCGCCGGTGCGACCCGGCGCGCCGGTGACGCTACCTTCGCAACATGACCTGCCCCCGGCCGGGAGCCGGCAGCGGCGACCCGCCATCCTTGCGGCTGCTCGTGCTGGCCGACACCCATGTGCCGAAACGGGCCCGCGACCTGCCGGAGCAGGTATGGCGCGCCGTCGACGAGGCCGACGTGGTGCTGCACGCGGGCGACTGGGTCGACGAGGCGTTGGTCGACGCGTTGGAGGATCGCGCGACTCGGCTCATCGGGGTGTACGGCAACAACGACGGGCCGAGGCTGCGGGCGCGCCTGCCCGAGGTCGCGTACGCCGAGCTGGGCGGATTACGGTTCTCCGTCGTGCACGAGACCGGGCCGGCGAACGGACGGGAGCGACGCGCCCTGCTGCGATTCCCCGACACCGACGTGCTGGTCTTCGGCCACAGCCATATCCCGTGGGACACCACGACCGGCTCGGGCCTGCGGCTGCTCAACCCAGGCTCTCCGACGGATCGCCGCAGCCAGCCGTACTGCACCTACCTCACCGCGACCGCGGCGAACGAAACGTTGACGGAGCTCCGGTTGCATCGCCTGCCCCGCCGCAGCTCAGGGGTGACCTGACTCCGCCGACCTGACAAAGAGCGCCACCGTCACCGCGACCACGCCCGCCGCCAGCGGGACGGTGAACCCGGCGGAGGTCCCGTCGCGGTCCACCAACCGGCCTGCGACGGCGGCTCCGGGGGCGATCCCGGCCGTCAACCCGGTCGTCGACCACGAGATGCCCTCGGTCAGCCGCGACGCCGGGACGTGCGCCTCCACCACCGCG
>JALZMX010000230.1 GCA_030857985.1 Actinomycetota bacterium
CCCATAACGAGCTCGACGACTTCACCCCCGAGGCCGTCGAGAAGCTCCACTACGATCACAGACGAGCCCTGCAAGAAGCAGGGTGATTCAGTAGAACGAGTCTCCGGACTCGCCGGGACGGCTCAGACACACCCCGAGCACCTCGACGACATCGACGCCGAACTCCTCGCCAAACGCCTGCACACCACCAACCCCGCCGCCCTGCGTCGCCAGGTCAGCGACCTCCAAGGCGACCTGCTCACCAAGGTCAAGCACAAGAACATCACCCGACGCGGCAAGCAGAACGCCGCCTACCTCTCCCGGGCAAAACTGGATGAGTCAACGAAGAAACCCACGCGGGCATCTTGACGTGAGTCACCAGGGGCCTGCCGAAGTTCGACCAGCTTCGGCCGGCGACCAGGACGGCGGTGGTCGCGCCGACCGGGTGGACTGGAGTGTCCGCCGGGTCAGGCCGTGATCAGTTCGACCAGACGGAGCGTCACCTGGTCAGTCCCGGCGGTGCCGCCCAGATCGCGAGTGCGCGTCGAGAGGTCGAGCAGCGAGGTCTCGACCGCGCGAAGCATGTCGGCGCCCGCTGTGTCGTGTCCGAGATGATGCAGCATCAACGCCGCCGACCACACTGCGCCGAGCGGGTTGGCCACTCCCTGGCCCGCGATGTCAGGCGCCGAGCCGTGCACCGGCTCGAACATCGACGGGTATGTGTGCGTCGGGTCGAGGTTGGCCGATGGTGCGATACCGATCGAACCCGCGACCGCCGCGGTCAGGTCACTGAGGATGTCCCCGAACAGGTTGCTGGCCACGATCACGTCGAACCGTCCGGGGTCGAGCACCAGCTTTGCGGCCAAGGCGTCGATGTGCTCCGAGTCCCACTCGACGTCGGCGTAGTCGGCTGCCACCTCGCGCACGACCTCGTCCCAGAACGGCAACGTGTGCACGATGCCGTTCGACTTGGTCGCCGAGGTGAGCCGGCCGCGGCGGGTGCGAGCCAGCTCGAAGCCGTGCCGGGCAATCCGCTCGACCCCGGCGCGGGTGAACACCGACGCCTGGATCGCCAGCTCGTGGGGCAAGCCGCGGTTGAGCCGGCCGCCGATCTCGCTGTACTCGCCCTCGACGTTCTCCCGCACCACCACGAGGTCGACCCCGCCGGGTCGCGCAGAGCGCAGCGGGCTCTCGACGCCGTCGAACAACCGGCACGGCCGCACGTTGGCGTACTGCCGGAAGGCGCGCCGGATGGGGATCAGCAGCCCCCACAAGGACACGTGGTCGGGCACCCCGGGCCAGCCGACCGCGCCGAGGAGCACCGCGTCGTACCCGCGCAGCGTGTCGATCGCATCCGGCGGCGTCATCGCGCCATGCTCGACCCAGCGCCGGCACGACCAGTCGAAGTTCTCGTAGACCAGGTCCAGCCCGTGCTTGTCTGCGACCGCGTCCGGCACGACGCGGGCCGCCCGGGTGACGTCCACGCCGATGCCGTCCCCGGGGATGACCGCGATGCGCTGGGACATCGGCCTCACCTCGACCGAGAAGCCGAAGCAGCCGGATGACCGCGGGAACCGCCTGGCAGGGTAGTGCGCTCGAAGGTGGATGGCATGGTTGCAGTGGCCCTCTCATCCGCCTCGCCGTGACACGTTAGTTCACGGCACAGGTGTGCAAGGACGTGACGATACGCCGGTGACCGGTTCTTCCGTCCCGAGTACAGTGAGCGACGCGGTGCCACCTGCTGCACACCGGGGCCCAGCGGACACGCTCGACCCGAGCAGCGGGCCACAGAGGGGGAGCGCGACGTTCCATGGCGCAACAGTCTGCAGTGTCCCTGAGCGTCGTGGTCCCGTTCTTCGACTCGGCCGACCGCCTGCCGATCTGCCTCGACAGCCTGCTGGCACAGACCCACCCGGAGCTCCAGGTCGTCCTCGTCGACGACGGCTCGGACGACGGGTCGCGCGAGATCGCACGACGCTACGTGCACGAGCATCCAGGTGTCTGCCTGGTCGAGCAGGGACACCAGGGGGTTGCTGCAGCCCGGGATGCCGGTGTCGAGCGAGCCTCGGGCGCCTACCTCGCCTTCTGCGACGCAGACGACGAGGTTCCACCCGCCGCCTACGCCCGGCTGGTGGGCGCGCTGCATCGCAGCGGCTCCGATCTTGCGGTCGCATCGGTGGCCATCCAGGACCGGGGCCTCTACTCGGAACCCGCCTGGGCTCGAAGCTCCAACGAGCGGCGTCGGCTCGGTGTCGGCCTGGAGGACGTCCCGCAAATCATGGCGAACGTGATGCCGGGCACCCGGGTCTTCCGTCGTTCCTCGTGGGACCGAGCCGGGTGCTCGTTCGCGGCTGCCGGCGACCGTGGCGACATCGTGCCGATGGTGCGTGCGCTGCTGGCCGCTCGGTCCTTCGACGTCCTTCCTGCGGTCGGGTACCGCTGGGCGTGGCGTTCGGACGGGCGCTCGCTGCTGCAGCGCGACCTGGTGGACCGGGAACAGGCCCGCGAACGGGTCGCGAGCATGAGAGCCGCGAGTGAGCTGCTCGTCGACCGCGGGCCCGAGCTGGCCAGGCAGCACTTCCTGGCACAGGTCCTACACGCCGCTGCGGACCTGGTACGCGCTGCGGCCTACCAGGACGAGGACTACTGGCAGATGCTCAGTCGTGAGCTAGGACTGCTCATCGCCCACGCGGCTCCGGAACGCCTGCAGCACGTTCCGGTCATGGACCGCGTCACCACCTGGCTGTGCGCTCATGACGACCGCGGGGCCACCGAGAAGTTTCTGGAGTACGCCGCCGACAATGGTGACAGCTTCCCGTACGCGGTTGCCGGCGGACGGGCAAGCATCACCACCCCGGTTCGCGAGTCGCTGCCCACCGATGTTGACCTGACCCGAGTCGCCGATGCCGACAGGCGGTTTCGTACTCGCCTGACCGAGCTCGGCTGGGAGACACCCGGCGTCCTGCGTCTCGAGGGTGCAGCACTCGTCGAGTACACCTCCGGTGCTGACCGGCACCTCAACCTGGTCCTGCGTGAGCGTGGCTCCGGGAAGGAGGTCTCCCTCCCGACGAGAGCACTGGTCTCCCACGACGTCAACCGATGGGCGGCCCGCGCGTACGAGGACCACAGCGCAGCAGGGTTTGCTGCACGCGTCGACCTCGCCTCGCTCGCGGGCGACGGAGCCGGGCGCACCACCTTCGACGTACAAATCCGACTCGAAGTCGACGGGCTCACTCGGGTGGGACCTTTCCAGTCGCGCAGGTCCGGCGGGTCGCCCGGGCTGCTCGAGATCTCGGCGCGGGACGGCCTGGCCGGCGTGCCGGACTGGAGCGAGCACCAAGGACTCAGCCTGACCGTGCGTCCCGCCCGCGACGGGGACAGGGCAAGCCCGCTGAAAACCGCACCGGTCGTCGTGAACACGATCACCGCAGCCGGGGACGTCCTCTCGCTCACGGGCTCATCGGCCGCCGACGTCGAGCTTGCTCTGGTCGGACCTCGCAGTCGCACACCGTGGGCGCCGACGACGCGGACCGACGCCGGGTTCGCCGCGCAGCTGCCTGTGCTCGTCGACGAGTGGGGACTCGGACCCGCCACGCTTCCGGGCGACCAGTATGCAGTCATGGCACGACTGACCGACGGGTCCGAGAGCAGGGTCGGCCTCAGCCGGGCTCTGTGGCGGAAGCTTCCCCCGTTCGTGGACTCGGGCAGACACGCGTTCCACCCTTCCGCAGTCGGCGGGGCCGGTTTGCTGGTGCTGCGCATCGCCCCCGGAGCGGACCGCGACAGCCGGTCGCCGTACCTCCGACGACAGCTGAGCGAAACGGTCTATCCCGCTGCACGTGACAAGCCGGTACTCCAGACTGCTCTGTTCGAGACCTTCGCGGGCAGGTCCGGTGGGGACAACCCAGGACGGCTCTGCGAAGAGCTGGCGCGACGCGGGACCGGGCTCGACCTGGTCGTCAGCGTGGTCGACAGGTCTGTCCTGGTTCCGGCGGGCGCGAGACCCGTGGTGCGCTGGTCCAGGGAGTGGATCGAACTGCTCGGCCGATCCCGCTACCTCATCACGAACGCGATGCTGCCGCGGTTCGTCGCCGCCCGTCCCGGCCAGGTCGTGGTGCAGACGTGGCACGGCAGCCCACTCAAGCGGATCGGCCACGACCGGCGCGACGTCGACTTCGCCGACTGGCGGCACCGACGGCAGCTGCTCGTCGCCAGGGACTCCTGGGACCTGCTGCTCAGCCAGAGCCCGTTCTGTACCTCGACGCTGCGCACCGCTTTCCACTACGACGGTGCGGTGCTCGAGGTCGGCTATCCGCGCAACGACATCCTGGTGGCTCCTGGTGCCGATGAGGTACGACGCCGCACGCGCGCGCAACTCGCTATCCCCGACGACGCCCGGGTGATCCTCTACGCGCCCACCTGGCGGGACACGGAGAGGGCGGGCCGGGTCTTCGACAAGGTCCTGCATCTGGACGCGGCAATCGTGGTCGAAAGGCTGCAGGACTCATTCGTCCTGGTTCGCGGCCACTACAACAGCATGGGTGCTGCCGAGGAGCACGCGGTTGACCGGCGGATCATGGACGTCACCCGCTATCCCGACATCTCAGCTCTGTTCCTCGCAGCCGACGCGCTGGTCACCGACTACTCCTCGGTGTTGTTCGACTTCGTCCTGACGGACAAACCGATAATCCTGCTGGCACCCGATCTCGCTGAGTACCAGAACGAACGCCGTGGGTTCTACCTCAACTACCACGACACCGTCCCGGGACCGGTCTGCCTGAGCACCGACGAGGTCGTCCAGGCGCTACAGTCCCCGGACGAGTACTCCGCCAGGCGCGCCGAGTTTCGCGCGCGGTTCGCGCCGTACGACGACGGCCATGCGAGCCGGCGAGCCATCGACGCCCTGCTGCGTCACGAAGGGCTGATTGATGAAACCGACCGAGGAACTGTCGACGATCTTGGACACAGCCAGTCCTCGCAGTGCGGGCGATGAGTTCCGAGGGTCGCGGGAGTCTTACCAGG
>JALZMX010000231.1 GCA_030857985.1 Actinomycetota bacterium
GCGGGTTGTCATCGAGCAGGAGCAGATGCGGATTCCCGGGCCTTCTCGGCGACGAACGCGAACTTGCGCACCCGCCCTTCCCGCAACCAGTCGCTCCAGAGCCGGTGGGCGGCCAGCAGATCCTCCACGGCACGGCGTCCGAGATGGGCGGCGATCGCTGACTGCTCGGCGGCGAACGCGTCGATCAGCGAGTCGACCATCACCCGGTGGGGTCGGCTGCACTCCTCCACCCAGCGAACCTGAAGCCCGACCCCCTCCAGGCAGGAGAGCAGGTGCGGCAGGGGCAACAGCCACACCGTGTCGGCGTCGGGCATGGTCTCCCTCTCCGCCTCCGTCAGCGGTTGGCCTTCCTCCACGGTGAAGGCGAACCGCCCGCCTTCCGACAGCGCCGACGAGATCTCGCGCAGCAACGTCTCCTTGTCTGCGAAGGCGAGCATGGTCTCCAGCAGCAGCACCACGTCGAAGCGGCCGGGAGGAACCGGCGGGATCGGAGCGACCTCGAAGCGACACGGAAGGTCGGCAGCGCGCTCACGCGCGATGTCTATCGCAGAGGCGCTCGAGTCCACTCCGAGATACGTGCATCCGAGCTCGGAAGTGATGAACCGTCCAGGCCCGGCCACTCCGCAGCACAGGTCCAGCACCGAGACCCCCGGCGCGATCCCGGCCCGGACGGCCAAGGAGCGGATCTCTGCGGCCTGCATGAAGCTCTCCTGGTCGACGAACTCACCCGGGGGGTGCGCCGACAGGCGCGCTCGCCCCAGCGCCTGGTCGATGGAGACGCGCCCGTCCTGCTTCATGGCCGCTGCAGGCGAAGCAGACCCGATGGGCCGGTGGGCTGTGCGCGCTCTGGGAACCGGTGGCGCCACAACCACAGCACGTCCCGGCCGAACGACTCGGTCAGCAGCGCAAGCGCGACAGCCAGCGCGGCGTAGGTCAACCAGCGGGGCGCGACGGAGGCTGCCGCCAAGGTCAGGACGATGCCTTGAGTCGCGGCCACCACCTTGCGCCAGGAGCGAGGCGGCAGCTGCCCACGCAGCCAGGGCAACCCCCAGCCAGCCACGGCGAACGCGTAGCGGGCAACGCCGATCGCCAGCACCCACCCGTCGACCGCATTCGCGACGTACACACTGAGGACCAAGATCAAGAACGCGTCGACCTCGCCGTCGAACCGCGCACCGAACATCGTCGCCGTGCGTGTGCGCCTCGCAACCCAACCGTCGACTGCGTCGAGTGCCAGGGCGGCGACGGTGAGTGCGACGAGGGTGGGTACGGCCGGCTGCTCGAAGAACGAGTCCGCGACCAGTGCCGCCACAGCACAGGCGAGCGCGGCACGGGAAGCTGTCACCAGGTCCGCCGGTCCCAGCACACCGGCGCCACCGCGCGCTACCGCCGCACTCATGACTAAGCCGCACGCCAGACCGACACCCCAGCCTGGGTCACCGAGGCCGACTGTTGTCCCGAGTGCGGCGAGCAGCGCGACGAGAACGGCCGCGCCGACTGCCAGGCCGTTTGGAACCGTGACCACCGCGCCTCCGACATCTCTGGGTACAGCTCATATACGAGCGTTGCTAGTGTTCGGTTCACTGGAGGCGGGACTGGTATGACGACCGAACAGGTCCGCGCCAACTCCGAGTGGCTGACGATGCGGGAGCCGGCCGATGCCGCAGCGCGGTCGACGGAGCTCGTCGAGATGATCCGTCCCTACCAGGCGACCGACCGCGGGACGGAGATCCACGACCTCGGTTGCGGCACCGGGTCGATGGCCCGCTGGCTCGCCGCGCAGCTGACCGGACCTCAACACTGGGTCTTGTACGACCGGGATGCCGAGTTGCTCGCCCTCGTCGCGACGGACCCACCGGACGAGACCTCCGACGGTGCCCCGGTGACCGTCGAGACTCGTCGGCGTGACATCACCCGGCTGGACCCGGGAGAGCTGGCGGGCGCATCGCTCATCACTGCGTCTGCACTGCTCGACATGATGACCGCGGAGGAGCTCCAACGCCTGGTCGCCACCTGCGCCCGGCCGGGCTGCGCCGTACTGATCACCCTCAGCGTCACCGGTCGCGTCGACCTCACGCCGGCCGATCCGTTGGACCAGCGCGTCACAGAAGCGTTCAATGCCCACCAACGACGCGCCACCGGCGCAGGCAGGCGACTCGGCCCTGACGCGGTCGGCGCGGCGCTGGACGGCTTCACCCGGCTTGGCCTCGACGTCGTGGTTCGACCAAGCCCATGGCGGCTCGGCCCTCACCAAAGCGGGTTGGTGGCGGAGTGGTTCACCGGTTGGCTGGCCGCGGCTTGCGAGCAACGACCCGAACTGGGCGCCGTGGCGCCCCTCTACGCTCGGCGACGCTTGGCCGAGGCAGCCGCCGGCCGGCTGTCCATCACTGTGCACCACCAGGACCTGTTAGCGCGGCCCAGATGAGGTCGCTGGTCCGGGTGTGAGTGAGCATCTTCGATTCTGTTCCTAGCCGGTCGACCAAGGGCTTACGCCACCTCGCCCCCCTTCGCGACGACCACGAGATGCGGCCCGTTCTTGGCAGTGATCACCAAGGCGTCTGACCCCTCACGCCAAGCCTTGGCAGACCGTGCGGTCGGATTCACCGCCATGCCTAACCGCTGCTCGCTGCGCTCGGCCGCGGCGTACACCGCGTCACGCCCCGGCGACCCAACAACCATGACGTCAATGTCCGCCGGCTCCCGACCCATCTCGCCGTTGTGCCGCCGCGCCCATGAGCCGTACACGATGACCTGGTCTACGTCAGTCAGGTTCCGGAACTCGTCCTCGATCACGATCTGACGTCCGAACGTCACCATGAGCAGCTCGGTAAGCGCACGCGCCGTACGGCTCAACGTGTTGGCGTGAAGCAGCCGAGACCTTCCGATTGTGCGGTCGCTGAGCAACCCCGCCGCGACAAGTCGCTCCACCTCGGCGTGGAGCGTCCCGAATTCCCCCTTCCAGCCATCGGTGTGGCACCTCCGTCCGCCGCACGGAGGTCTGGGTTGCCACCCCACCCCTACGCGGTGACGATGGCTGGGTGGATCTTCCGAAGCTGTTCACGGTCGGCGATATCGACCTTGAGGTCGAGGTGATGGGAGACGGCGAGCCCGTTGTTGTCGTTCAGACAGCCCTCACAGCAGATGAACTGCGGCCGTTAGCCGAGCGGATGGCTTTGAGCGGCGGCTATCAGGTGATCCACTACCACCGCCGCGGATACGCCGGGAGCGGGCCGTTGCTCCGCTCGGCCTCAGTGGCCGCCGAGGCCGCCGACTGCCGGGCGCTCATGGCAGCGCTGAACGTCGTTCCCGCCCATGTCGTGGGGGTGAGCTACAGCGCCGCCATAGCACTCACTCTCGCGTCATCGGCCCCGGAGACGGTGCGCACCCTGACAGTGATGGAACCCCCTCCGGTGCGCGTGCCCAGCGCCTCGCAATTCCTCGCTGCGAACGCCCGGCTCTTGGAGACCTTCAGAGCCAACGGCCCCACGGTGGCGTTGGACGAATTCCTGACGCTGCTCGTCGGACCTGACTGGCGCCGCGAGTCAGAGCGCGATCTGCCGGGCTCTGTAGAGGCGATGGAGCGCGACGCCGTCACGTTCTTCGAGTCCGATATGCCGGCGATGCTCTCCTGGGACTTCGGTGCCGAGGAGGCCGCGGCTGTCCGATGTCCGGTGTTGTACGTCGGCGGCAGCGACAGCGGTCCCTGGTTCGCAGAAGTCCGCGCACGCATCCTGCAACTGCTGCCCCACGCCGAGGACACCACTGTGCCGGGAGCCGGCCACCTGCTCGCCTCCACCCATCCCTCCGATGCGGCCACGCTCCTGATGGACTTCCTGCGTCGGCACTCGCCTGCCGGTCCGGCGTGAATCAGCGGAGCAGGACCCGCCCGAATTGCTCCTGCGGCACCGGCCACTGCCCTGGATCAACACGCCGCTGACCTAAAGGTCTAGCTGTTTCAGACGTTGAAGCGGAACGAAGATGCAGGGTTTCGGCTGCCTCTGGATTCCGATGGTTGTCGTTGAAAAGCGGCTCTGACCTGGGAAAACGCATCATTGAGGTCGTTGGGCCTCGTTGGCCGGAATCGGTCTCGGCGTGACTCCTTGCGGACTATTTGCGGACCGCTCGCTAGCCATCGGCTCGCCCGGAGACCGTCTCCTCGATCGATGCGGGGTTGCGCCGGACGTACACCACGGCGAGCAGGTCAAGGCGGTTGTCGCCCACGAGGTAGACAGCCACGTAGGGGAAGGGCTTGAGCAGGACGCGACGGTAGGAATCGAACAGGATGGCCCCGGACTCGGGGAAGAGTTCGATCCGCTCAACCTGCTCCCTCAGCCTCGCACGAAACCGCCCCGGCAGCGCGGGGTCACGTTCGCCGTAGTAGGCCACGATGGCATCGAGATCCTCTTCGACGCCGGGATGGAAGGTCAGGCGGCGATCTGTCACTTCCAGCGGGAACCCATCCGGGCGTCCAGGTCGTCCCAGGTCAGCCCGATCGACGGGTCGGCCTGAAGCTCGGCGGCCCGGGACCGGATCAGCGCCTTCTGCTCCTCGGTCACCTCGATCTGGGACTGATCGACGGTGCTCTCGATGTACTCGACCAACTCCAAGCGCTCATCGAGGCTCATGGCCTCGATGACTGACTGCAGAGCGGGATTCACCATGACCACAGATTACCCGCCCGATGGGGCAGCGAGCTAATTGCGTTCCCTGCGCGCTGAATGCACGGGAGAATGCAGGCATGGCAGAACTCGATCGCGCCGTGGCGTCGTTGCGGATCATGAGCAACAGCCTCGATCCGCATGAGGTAACGGAGTCGCTGGGATGTCTTCCGACGTGCAGCCACGCCCGCGGCGAATTGATCGTGCGCAAGCGGCTCCCCCCGCGTACGGCGTCCTTCGGCCTCTGGTCCCTTGGAGCCCCTGAGAGTTCGCCAGCGGACTTGGACTCTCAGGTCGCGAGCCTTGTTGGGCAACTCACCACCGACGTCGATGTCTGGAACCATGTGGCTGCGAACCACACGGTCAGCCTCTTCTGCGGGTGGTTCATGAAGTATTGGAACGAGGGGGCGACGTTCGCGCCGACGACGCTGACCGCACTCGGGGTTCGAAGCATCGGTCTCGACATTGACTTGTACGGTCCTCACGGGGACGACAACGCCAACGCGGGCGTCACCCCGCACACTGAATAGGTTCCAACATGGGATTCGGGCGTGAGGCTAGCGAAGCTAGGGGTTCCAAACTCGGGCGTTCGTCTTGAGTTTCAGGCAGCCGTCGGGATGCGCGCGTGGTTGATGCGGTTGTGGACGTTGGGCCAACCCTAGGGAAGAGAAGCGCCCAAGGGGTCTGATGGGCTAGGTAGACGGACGCAGCGGGATCGTCACCGTGCCGTCGTCCAGCACCAGGCTTCCCGGCTCATCGGGAACCTCGGACCACATCGACCCCTTGATGTACTGCCCAGGCGCGACGTTGCCGGTCAGATCCTCCCCGGCGTCGCGCAGCAGCGGTTGCAGTGCTGCCTCGACCTTGCGCCCGTCTTCTGACAACCAGTAGACAGAGAGACCGAGGGAG
Organism: Actinomycetota bacterium; assembly: GCA_030857985.1. Taxonomy (GTDB): domain Bacteria; phylum Actinomycetota; class Actinomycetes; order Propionibacteriales; family Nocardioidaceae; genus JALZMX01. Next base: position 5,568 of record JALZMX010000231.1, read on the forward strand.
CCGAGCGAGCTCTTTTGGTTTGCGATGCCGCGCACGGTGCCGCGCATCTCGACGAAGACCTTCCCGCGGTCCGGTCGGAAGGTGTGGCGGCACTCCGGTGCACGCACCGCGTCGTGGTAGTTGACCTCGGCCAGCGTCAGCTCGATGGGGATCGGTGGACCGTCGAACTGCTGAATGAAGGCGAACTTGACCGGCTGACCGACCTCGAGGGTCGTCGTCTCGGATGTGGTACCACCGTCGTCCCTAGATGTGTTGTCGGTCCGGGTCGGGCCACCGTCCGACGCGTCGCAACCGCCGGACGCCAGCACCAGCACGATCAAGAGCACGGCTCGAACTCGGTTACGCATCGCGGTCTGTGGTTGGTCAGGCATCGTGGCCTCTCCCCGAGAGACAAGTGAGCCACAGACTACGTGAGGCGATGCAGCGGTCAAGACCCTTGGACCTCACCCGGCGCCGTCAGCGGCCACTGTGCATCGATGCTTACCCTCATGGTGATGATCAGTCGGCCGCTCGACCCCATGTAATCACTGGGGCGCTTGAGGTGGTCTCCGTGGTCCGCGTAAGACCACCTGGAGGTGCTGTCCACGGACGACACCTGGAGCCCGGCGCCACTTCTTCGACAAGCTACGCCTGGACCGGCACCTCGTAGATGTTGTCGGCCGGGTGTCCCGCGCGTTCATGTATGCGCTGTACTGCCTCGGCGCTGGGGGCCTCCGAAAGGCAGAACACCATGCCACTGGTGGGGTCGGCCCATGCGTGCTTGAATTTCACGCTCTCTTCGTCCTGAATCGCCAGGTCCGCGTTGTGAGCTTCCGTAAGCGCTTCCGGGGTGACCCCCTGCATCGTCGTGTGCACATCCATAAATTCGGGCATTATGCGTCCCCTTTCTGGGTGTTCCCGAGTATGCTGCATCGCCCCCATCGCCGCAATAACCCGCCGGTGCTACCCGGTTGGTGCTCGCCCTGAAGGCCGCCCAGATGGTGTCCGCGGACACCATCTGGAACGCCCCCACCTTCACGAGCACCGGGACACCGGGACGTTCCAGATGCTGGCCGTTCGGTCGTCTGGAACCTCAGACGCCGCCACCGGCGCCACCGCCGCCGCCGCCG
>JALZMX010000237.1 GCA_030857985.1 Actinomycetota bacterium
GCCGACACCGTCGCGGTCCTGCGCGCGACCGGGACCACCTGCGTGCTGGTCACGCACGACCAGCACGAGGCGATGGCGGTCGGCGACCGGGTGGTCGTGATGCATCACGGCCGGATCGAGCAGGTGGATGTGCCCGGCGCGGTGTTCCATCTCCCGGCCAACCGGTTCGTGGCCACGTTCATGGGTGATGCCGACTTCCTTCCGGGACGACGCGACGGCGCCGACTTCCACACCGAGGCGGGGCCAGTGGCCGCACCTGCGGGCTTGCCGAGCGGGCAGCGTGGTGAGGTGATGCTGCGCCCGCATGAGGTGAGCCTGCATCCGCATCGAGGTGGCGCGGGCGGCGGACGCGTGGTGGCTGCGGAGTTCCAGGGTGGCTTCTACCTCTACACGGTGGAGCTGCCGTCGGGCCGTCGGCTGCGTTCCCTGCAGCCCCACACCACCACCTGGCCCGTGGGCAGCATGGTTGCGGTCGAGCTCACGCCCGGCCACGTCCCCGCGGTGCTGGTCGGTGACCGTGCGGTCGAGGCCTCGACCGGCTCACTGCCTGCGCGGTGACCTGCGCCCCCTTGTCCTTCGGCTTCCGCCATTCAGACCCCCTTCGCGCTGCGTTTACCCACATCGATGTCACATGCCGGCTCCGGATCCCGCCAGGCATCCCCGACCTCCGACCGGCAGGTCGCGGCGTATCCCACCTGCCCGAGATCTCGGGCAGGTGGGATACTCGGCGCTCAAGCGTCGAAGTCGAGCACGACCCGCTCGCTGGTGGGGTGCGACTGGCAGGTGAGCACGTAGCCGCGCTCCACCTCCTCCGGCTCCAGCGCCCAGTTCTGGTCCATCGCCACCGCGCCCTCGACCACCTTGGCGCGACAGGTGCCGCACACCCCGCCGCGGCAGGCGTACGGTGCGTCCGGCCGCACCGCCAGCGCCGCCTCCAGCACGGGTACGTCGTCCTGGGCCAGGGTCAGGTCTGAGCGACGGCCGTCCAGGATCAGGATGACCGCGGCGCCGCTGGCGGTCCGCGGCCCGGTCTGCACCCGGCGTACGGGAGGCGCGGACTCGACGTGGAAGAGCTCGGCGTGCAGATGGCGCCGGTCGACACCGGCGGCGCGCAACGTGTCTCGCAGCTCGGTCACCAACGCGTGCGGCCCGCACAGGAACCACTCGTCGACATCGTCGACCGGGAGCAGGGTGTCGAGCAGCCGCTGCAGCCGCTCGGCGCCCAGGCGCCCGGAGAACAGCTCGACCTCCTGCGGCTCGCGGCTGAGCACGTGCACCAGGTGGAAGCGCTCGCGGTAGCGGTCCTTGAGGTCCTGCAGCTCCTCGAGGAACATCACCGTGCGGCTGGTTCGGTTGGCGTAGAGCAGCGTGACCCGGCTCTGCGACTCGACCTCGAGCGTGGTCGCGACGATCGACAGCACGGGGGTGATGCCGGACCCGGCCGCGATGCAGCAGTAGTGCTTGGCGTTGCCCGGGTCGAGCTCGGTGAAGAACCGGCCGGTCGGGGTCATCACCTCCAGCTTCTCGCCTGCGACGAGGTGGTCGACGACGTACGACGAGAAGGCTCCGCCCTCGAGCCGTTTCACGGCGATGCGCAGGCGGCCGGAGGTGGCCGGCGCGCAGATCGAGTAGTTGCGGCGCACCGGCTCGGCAGACGGATCGCCGACCGGCTGGGAGCGGATCGTGACGTGCTGACCCTGGGTGAATGCGTAGTCGCCGGCCAGCTCGGGTGGCACCGCGAACGTGACCGCGACCGCGTCGTCGGTGAGGCGTTCGACCTCGGCGACCTCTAGCTCGTGGAAGACGGCGTGCCGGCGTTGTCGTGTCGTCGTGACGGTGGCGGTGGCGGTCACAGCGTCTTGAAGTGGTCGAAAGGCTCGCGGCAGGCGTTGCACACCCACAACGACTTGCAGGCGGTGGAGCCGAAGCGGCTCAGCTCGCGAGTGTCCGGTGACCCGCACTGCGGACAGCGCAGGCTCAGCGTCAGCGCCACCGGTCCCCCACCGCCGGCGTGCCCCCGCTGGTGGGGCGGCGCGATGCCGTACTCGCGCAGCCTGCGCTTCCCCTCGTCGCTCATCCAGTCGGTGGTCCAGGCGGGTGACAGCACGGTCTCGACCCGCACGTCGTCGTACCCCTGCTCGCAGAGCACCTGCTCGACGTCGGCGCGGATGGCGTCCATCGCCGGGCAGCCGGAGTAGGTCGGGGTGATCGTGACCGTCACCCGGCCGGTGCCGTCGACCCACACGTCGCGCAGGATCCCGAGGTCGTCGATGCTCAGCACCGGTACCTCCGGGTCCAGCACGTTGGCCACGATTGCGCGCACGTCGTCCGCGTTGGCCACCACCGGACTCACCACCGGACCGCCCCCGGGTGTGACCGGGCCAGGTGCTGCATCTGCGCGAGCAGGTAGCCCATCGTCTCGGTGTGGATGCCGCGTCGCCCGCCTGTGACCGCCGGCCGGGTGGCGGGGAACGTGAGCGTCGCCTCGTCGAGCACCGCGCCGACGTACGACGACCAGGGCTCGCGCAGCTGCCCCGGATCCACCGCCACGCCGGGCTCGGTGAGCTCGCGGGTGACGTCGTCTGCGTCGAACATCTCATCGGTGTAGGGCCAGACATGCTCCGCTGCGGCCTGCATCCGTTGGTGTGACTCGGTGGTGCCGTCGCCCAGTCGCAGCACCCACTGGGTGGCGTGGTCGCGGTGGTAGTCGACCTCCTTGACCGCCTTGGCAGCGATCGCGGCCAGGGTGGGGTCGGTGCCGTACTGCAGCCGTGAGTACAGCTCGTACTGGTAGGAGGAGAACACCAGCAGCCGCGCCATCGTCACCGCGAAGTCGCCGTTCGGCAGCTCGCACAGCTGCAGGTTGGTGAAGTCGCGCTCGTCGCGCAGGTAGGCCAGCGCGTCCTCGTCGCGGCCCTCCCCCTCCGCCTGCCCGGCGTAGGTCAGCAGCGAGCGCGCCTGGCCGAGCAGGTCGAGCGCGATGTTGCCCAGCGCGACGTCCTCCTCGAGCTGCGGTGCGGCGGCGATCCACTCGCCGGTGCGTTGGGCGAGCACCAGCGCGTCGTCGCCCAGCCTGAGCGCGTAGGCGGCGACGGAGTTCACAGGTGGTCCACGCCCTCTGGCACCTGGTAAAAGGTCGGGTGGCGGTAGACCTTGTCGGCGGCCGGGTCGAAGAAGGAGTCCTTCTCGTCGGGGCTGGAAGCGGTGATCGAGTCCGCCGGGATCACCCAGATCGAGACGCCCTCCTGGCGGCGGGTGTAGAGGTCGCGGGCGTTGCGCAGCGCCATCGGTGCGTCCGGGGCGTGCAGCGAGCCGACGTGGGTGTGGTTGAGGCCGCGCCTGGAGCGCACGAAGACCTCCCACAGCGGCCAGTCTCGGACGGGTCGGCCGCTGCCTGCGGGGACCCCGGTCGTGGGGACGGCTCCGTGGCCGCCCTCGGCGCTGAGGTTCTGCGCTGCGGGTTCGGTCACGCGACCGCTCCAGCCGGTTCGGGGGTACCACGCTTGGCCGCGTAAACATCGGCCGCCTCCCGCACCCAGGCACCTTCGTCATGTGCTCGGCGGCGGTGCCCGATCCGCTGCGCGTTGCAAGGACCGTTGCCCTTGATCACCTCGAAGAGCTCGGTGAAGTCGACCGCGCCGAAGTCGTGGCTCTCGCGCTCCGCGTTCCAGCGCAGCTCGGGATCTGGCAGCGTCAGCCCGAGCACCTCGGCCTGCGGCACTGTCATGTCGACGAAGCGCTGCCTCAGCTCGTCGTTGGAGTGTCGCTTGATGCCCCAGCGCATCGACTGCTCGGAGTTGGGCGACTCGGCGTCGGGCGGGCCGAACATCATCAGGCTCGGCCACCACCACCGGTCCACGGCGTCTTGCGCCATCGCCTTCTGTTCGGGAGTGCCGTGCGACAGCGTGTGCAGGATCTCGAAACCCTGCCGCTGATGGAAGGACTCCTCCTTGCAGATGCGGACCATCGCACGGGCGTAGGGACCGTAGGAGCAGCGGCAGAGCGGCACCTGGTTGACGATCGCGGCGCCGTCGACGAGCCAGCCGATCGCCGCCACGTCGGCCCAGGAGGTGGCCGGGTAGTTGAAGATGGTGGAGTACTTCTGCCGGCCGGTGTGCAGCAGGTCCAGCAGCTCGTCGCGGTCCGCGCCCAGGGTCTCCGCGGCGCTGTAGAGGTAGAGCCCGTGGCCGGCCTCGTCCTGCACCTTCGCGACCAGGATCGCCTTGCGCCGCAGGGACGGCGCGCGGGTGATCCAGTTCCCCTCGGGCTGCATGCCGATGATCTCGGAGTGGGCGTGCTGGGCGATCTGGCGGACGAGCGTGCGCCGGTAGCCGTCCGGCATCTCGTCGCGCGGCTCGACCCGGTCGTCCCCGGTCACGCGCGCCGTGAAGACCAGCTCGTCCACGTCCACCTCCAGTGTTGTTGAACGATCGTTCAGTATTGTCTGCCCATGAGCCAGCGACGTCAACCGGGCCGCCCGGCGCGCTTCACCCGGGACGAGCTGCTCGACGTGGTGGTGGCCGAGTTCATCGCTCGCGGCTACGACGCGACCTCGATGGAGGACATCGCCCGGGCGACCGGTCTCACGAAGTCGGCGGTCTACCACCACGTCGCCGGCAAGCAGGCCCTGCTCGAGCTCGCACTGGCGCGGGCGGTGGACGCGCTGTTCGCCGTGCTCGACGAGCCTGGGGCCACGAGCGGTGCGCCGGTGGACCGCCTCGAGCACGTCGTGCGGCGCGCGACGCAGGTGCTGGTGGCGCTGCTGCCGTACGTGACGCTGCTGCTGCGGGTGCGCGGCAACACGGCCGTCGAGCGGGCGGCGCTGGACCGCCGGCGGGAGTTCGACCGCCGGTTGGCCGCACTGGTGCAGGACGCCATGGAGGCCGGGCAGGTGCGGGCCGACCTCGACCCGCGGCTTGTCACGCGGCTGCTGTTCGGCACGGTCAACAGCGTCAGCGAGTGGTACCGCCCGGGCGGGGCGCACGACGCGGACGAGGTCGCCGACGCCGTCGTCGCGCTGTCCTTCGACGGGCTGCGACGGGGCTGAGCTACCGCAGGTCGAGCACCCGCTGGGCCTTGCCCTGCGACCGGTCCAGGGTGCCGGGCGGCACGACTTGGCAGCCCACCGTCACGCCGATCATCGCCTTGACGAGCGCGCACAGCCGTTCGCCGGCGTCGGGGTCGGCGCCCTCGGGGCGGGCCTCGACCCGGACGGTGAGCTCGTCGAGCCGTCCCGGCCGGGTCAGCACCAGGGCGTAGTGCGGGGACAGCCCCTCGACCCGCAGCAGCAGCTCCTCGACCTGTGACGGGAACAGGTTCACCCCCCGCAGGATGATCATGTCGTCGCTGCGTCCGGTGATCTTCTCGATCCGGCGCATGCTCCGGGCCGTGCCCGGCAGCAGCCGGGTCAGGTCACGGGTCCGGTAGCGCACGACCGGCATCGCCTGCTTGGTCAGGCTGGTGAGGACGAGCTCGCCGTACTCCCCGTCGGGCAGCACGTCACCGGTCTCGGGGTCGACGATCTCGGGGTAGAAGTGGTCCTCCCAGACGTGCAGGCCGTCCTTGGTCTCGACGCACTCGCTGGCGACCCCCGGCCCGATCACCTCGGACAGGCCGTAGATGTCGACGGCGTGCAGCCCGGCCCGGGCCTCGACCTCCTGGCGCATGTCCTCGGTCCACGGCTCGGCCCCGAAGACGCCGACCTTCAACGAGCTGTCCCGCGGGTCGAGCCCCTGCCGCTCGAACTCGTCGAGCAGAGCGAGCATGTACGACGGGGTGACCAGGATGGCGTCCGGCTCGAAGTCGCTGATCAGCTGGACCTGGCGCTCGGTCATGCCGCCGGAGACGGGGATGACCGTGCAGCCGAGCCGCTCCGCCCCGTAGTGCGCGCCGAGCCCGCCGGTGAACAAGCCGTAGCCGTAGGCGATGTGGACCCGCCAGCCAGGGCGCACGCCGGCGGCGCGCAGCGACCGGGCGACGACGTCGGCCCACATGGAGATGTCGTCCGCGGTGTAACCGACGACCGTCGGCCGCCCCGTCGTCCCGCTGCTGGCGTGCAGCCGCCGCACCTGGTCCTGCGGCACGGCGAACATGCCGTACGGGTAGTTCTCGCGCAGGTCGGCCTTGGTGGTCATCGGGAAGTGCCGGAGGTCGGCCAGCGCCCCGCAGTCCTGCGGGGACGCACCGGCCGCGTCGAACGCTCGCCGGTAGTGCGGGACGTTGGCGTAGGCGTGCTGCAGGCTCCACCGCAGCCGCTCCAGCTGCAGGGCGGCCAGGACCTCGCGGTCGGCCAGCTCTACCGGGTCGAGGTCGGCTGGATCCGGCGTCAGGTCCGGGAGCTGCCTCACAGGGTCGGTCCAGGGACGGTCCGGCTGCGGCCCCGGAACTCCGCGACCGGCTCCTGCCCGCGCCGGACCGTCACGTCGTAGACGCCGCGACGTCCGCGCACGACCCGCTCGACCGCGGTGGCGACGAGCTCGTCGCCTTCGTGCACCGGGGCGAGGAACTCCACGTCAGCGCCCGCGGCGACGGCCGGTCCGCGGGTGTTGCAGGCGAAGGCGAAGGCGGTGTCGGCCAGCAGGAACAAGTAGCCGCCGTGGCAGGTCCCGTGGCCCTGGAGCATCTGCGCCGCCACCGTCATGCGCACCGTCGCCGAGCCGACGGCGACGTCGGTCAGCTCGATGCCCAGCGCGCGGGTGGCGACGTCCTCGTCGTACAGCTGCCGTGCACGCTGCTCACCGACGGGCTGCGAGGTCATCCGCAGGTGTGTAGCCGCCCGGCCCGCCGCGCGCAAGGTCGACGAGCGGCCTAGTGCAGGTCGCGACGTGCGAACAGCACGCCGCCTACGCCCAGCACGAGGGCGACGGCAGCTGCCAGCACCAGACCGCCGTGCAGGTTGCTGAGCACGATCTCCCGGCCGGAGTCGACGAGGCCGCCGTTCTCGTCGACGGTGGGCCCGTCGAAGACGTAGACGGTGCTGCCGCCGCGCAGGACCAGGGCAGCGGCGTTGTCGGTCAGCAGCCACTCCTGCCAGGCGGGCCGCACCCCGCGCACGACGTTCTCCACCACCGCGAACCACACGAACGCGGCAGGTCCGTCGGTGGCCCCACCGACGGGTCCTAGAGCTCCCGCTCCACCGAGCCGGTGGTGATCCGGCTGACCGGGTCGCCGGCGTAGGCGTCGTCCGACGGCTCGACCGGCCGGCGGATCACCGGCTGGGGGTAGACCTCGACCGGCTCGCGACGGCGCGTGCGCAGCGCCGTCACTGCCACTCCGGTCGCAGCGAGCGAGGCCAGCAGCGGGCCGGTCGGCAGGCGCCCGATCAGGCCCTTGCTCATGCCCTGGGCCGTCTGCGCCGCTCGCTTCTGCTCGTCCTGCCAGGAGCCGACGACGATGATCCCGCCGGCGACCAGCGGGTGCAGCCACTGCACGACCTTGAGCTGGCGCTGGGCGGCTGCGACGTCCGGCGGGGTGGCGGCCGACGGCTCGGTCGCCCCCTGCACCGGCACGCTCCCGTGCGCAGCCACCTTGCGGTTGAGGACCAGGCTCCAGGCGCTCACCCCGAGGCCTGCGCCGGTGAGGGCGGTGCGGACCTTGGTGGAGCGGCCGACGCCCTGCTGCAGCGCGATGCGGGGCACGTCGACGCGGGCCAGCCCGGCCGAGCCGATCACGTGGGCGATCACTGCGGCGCCTCCCACCGGCGCCC
>JALZMX010000261.1 GCA_030857985.1 Actinomycetota bacterium
GGACCTCGGTGACGTCGCGCACCTTCTCCTGGAACGCCCGAGCCCGCTCGGCGTACGCCGGGTCGTCGGCGAGCAGGTCGGCGTACTCCTTCATCGTGGAGCCGCAGCCCGCCGCGTTGACCACGACGCGCTCGACACCGCTGGACTCGAAGGCCTCGATCAGCGCCCGGGCGTACGTCAGGGCCTCGGCCTCCCGACCGTTGTGCACCGAGAGTGCTCCGCAACAGCCCTGGCGGGGAGGCACGACGACGTCACAGCCCTCGGCCTGCAGCACGCGGGCCGTGGCGGCGTTCACCCCCGGGAAGAACGCGCCCTGCACACATCCGGTGAGCAGACCCACCACCGCGCGGCGTGCTCCGGACGCGGGTAGGTGCTCGGGGAGTCGCTCGGCCCTTCCCAACCGGGGGGCCAGTCGTTCCATAGCGGCGAGTTGGGGCGACACCCGGTCCAACAGGCCGGTGCGCCGCAGCAGCCGGTCCAGGCCACTGCGTTGCATCCCGCGCAGCGGTCCACGCAACAACCGCAACCGCCGGGGGTGGGGAAAGATCGAGAAGATCAGCGCACGCAGGGCCTTGTCCTTCGCGGTCCGCTGATGGCGGCGTTCGACCTGAGCGCGCGTGCTCTCGATCAGTCTGTCGTACTGCACGCCCGAAGGGCATGCGGTCACGCACGCCATGCAACCGAGGCAGGCATCCCAGTGCGACACCATCGAGTCGGACATCGGCTCGCCCTCCAGACCCTCCTTCATGAGGTAGATGCGCCCGCGCGGGGAGTCCATCTCCTCACCCCACAGCAGGTACGTCGGGCAGGTGGGCAGGCAGAAGCCGCAGTGCACGCAGTCGCCGACCAGCGCCGCGTCGGGGGGACGGTGCTCATCGAACGCACCCCCCGGGACCGGAACGCCTAGGTCGACAAGGGGTGCGGTCTCCTTCTCGGCGGTCATCAGATTCCTCCCACGAAGCGGCCAGGCGCGAGCCGGTGGTCAGGGTCGAACTGGTCCTTCACCCTTCTCATCAGGTCGATGGCCGGGATGGGACCCCAGGTGTCAATCGCGTCCTTGACCGCAGCGGATGCGTCGAGGACGACGAGACTTCCCTCGTGGCGCATGCACACCGTACGGAGCGCGTCGACTGCCGCCGCGATTTCTGCGACGTCCGTGCCTGACGGGAGCGCGGCGTACACCACGCCGGCTCCGGCAGATCCGCGCAAAGCGACCGGCGCCTGGGTGTGCCGCGTCGCCTCGAGGACGTCAGGCAGCCCAGAAAGAGCGAAGGTGAGCTTCAAGGCGGTGGAGCGGTCGTCTCCGGTCGCGCTGACGTCCCACGGGTATGCCGCCCATCCGTCTGGTGCGGAGCCGTCCTCACGGGCGTCACCGCCGAGCAGATCGAGCACGGCGGACGCACGGCCGGCGACGCCGTCCTCGATGCCGGCCAGCAGGACGCCGAGGGTGCCTGGCCCCTCGGCGGGCCAGTCGACCTCGACCGCCTGGGCCACGCACTGGGCGTGGACCACCGACTGGGCCAGGCGATGCGCCTCGGCCGGATTGTCGAACGGCACAGTCACCCAGCAGCGCGTCGCCGGCAGCGGGTGCAGCCGGAACAGTGCCTCGGTGACGACCGCGAGGGTACCGAATGACCCGGTCACGAGCTTGCCGACGTCGTAGCCGGCGACGTTCTTCACGACCCGCCCGCCGGCCTTCGCGACCACACCGTCGGCGCGGACCACGGTCAACCCGATCAGCAGGTCGCGCAGGGTACCGGCCTGGACCCGACCAGGCCCGCTGGTCGCGGCGGCCAGGGTGCCGCCGACGCTCGAACCCGGCACGGTCTCATCGACCGCGAGTAGCTGCCCTTCCTTGGCGAGGGCCTCTTGCAGGTGAGACAGCCGAGCACCTGCTTGCGTGACGACGATGAGGTCTCCGGCCGCGTGCTCGACCACCTGGTCGAGGCCGCTGAGGTCGAGCAGCACATCGGCACTGGTCGGCGGGCGACCCCAGGTCAGCTTGGTGCGACGTCCGGCCGCCACCACTGTGAGACCGTGCGCGGAGCCAGCGCGCATCACCTCTGATACCTGCGCGGTGGAGGTCGGTCGCGCGACGAGTGCGACGGGTACGCCGTCGACGTGGTCCGCCTCGCCTGCGTCATGCACGTCTTCGCAGGCCGAGACAACGGCCGCCCGCGCCGTACCGTCGACGGTGCTCGTGGTCGGCATCAGAAGACCTCCGCCAGACCGGCTTCCTGCAACGGGTGGGCACCCTTGTGCCGTCCGGGGACCTCGCCGCACAGCCGCGGCGTCGGGAAGATCTTGCCGGGATTGGAGATGCCGACCGGGTCGAACGCGCATCGGATTAGCTGCATGGTGTCCAGGTCCTCGTCGGTGAACATCCGCGGCATGTACGCCGCCTTGTCGATCCCGACGCCGTGCTCACCGGTGATCGAACCACCGTGGCCGATGCACAGGTCGAGGATCGCGCCGCTGACCTTCTCGGCCGCTTCGCCCGCGCCCTCCACCGAGTCGTCGAAGAGCACCAGCGGATGCAGGTTTCCGTCGCCGGCGTGGAACACGTTCGCGACCCGGACCCCGGACTCGGTCGACAGGTCGGCGATCGCCTTGAGCACCTCCGGCAGCGCGGTCCTCGGGATGACGCCGTCCTGGACGATGTAGTCGGGGCTGATCCGGCCCACGGCGGCAAAGGCCGACTTGCGGCCCTTCCAGATCAGCGCCCGGTCGACCGGGTCGCGCGCCACCCGGATCTCGAACGCATTGTGCTCGTTGCAGAGCCGCTCGACCTTGGTGTACTCGCCTTCGACCTCGACGGCGGCGCCGTCGAGCTCGATCACCAGCACCGCCCCCGCGTCGGCGGGGTAGTTGCAGTGCACTGCTGCCTCGGCTGCCTCGATCGCGAGGGCATCCATCATCTCGATCGCGGCCGGGACGATGCCGGCCGAGATGATAGCCGATGTCGCGGCGCCGGCCTGGTCAGTCGTCTTGAACCCCACCAGAAGTGTGCGCACCTCCTCGGGCAGCCGAACCAACCTCACGGTCACCGCGGTGGCGATGCCGAGCGTGCCTTCGGAGCCGACCACCGCCCCGAGCAGGTCGTAGCCGGGGGAGTCGGGGGCGGTACCCCCTAGCTGCACGACGCTGCCGTCGGGCGCGACCAACTCCGCCCCGACGACGTGGTTGCTGGTGAAGCCGTACTTCAGGCAGTGCGCCCCCCCGGAGTTCTCCGCGAGGTTGCCCCCGATCGAGCAGATCTGCTGGCTGGACGGGTCCGGCGCGTAGTAGTAACCATACGGAGTGGCCGCCTTGGTCACGTCGAGGTTGATCACCCCGGGCTCGACGACGGCGCGCTGGTCCTCGCGTCGAATCTCCCTGATCGCGCGCAGTCGGGAGGTCACGACGAGCACACCGTCCGCGCGCGGCAAGGCACCGCCGGAGAGGCCGGTACCCGAACCGCGTGCCACGTACGGCAGCCGGTGCTCGGCACACGCCCCGATCACACCCGCGAGCTGCTCGGGCGTCTCCGGGATGACGACGAGGCCCGGGGTGACCTTGTAGTGCGCGAGCCCGTCGCACTCGTAGGTGCGCAACCGCATGTGGTCGGTGATCACACCGGCCTCTGGGATCAGCTCGCGGGCCGTACGCGTCACCGCTGCCAGCGCCGCGTCCCGTTCACGGTCCTGACCGGTGTCACCACTTGCGGTCTTTGGTGTGCCGTGCGTGCCGCTCATCGGGTCACGGCATCCGTTCGTACGCCGGCAGGGTGAGGAAGTCGGCGTACTCCTTCGCCAGGGCCATCTCGGTGAACGTCGACCGCGCGTCGTCCCAACGCCCTTCGGCGAACGCGTCGCCGCCGACGTCGTCCTTGATGGTCGCCATCTCCTGCTCGATCAGCCGCTCGACCAGCCCGCGCCTGACCGTCTCGCCGTTCGACAGCTCGACGTCGTTGTGCAGCCACTGCCACACCTGGCTGCGGGAGATCTCGGCAGTGGCGGCGTCCTCCATCAGGTTGTTGATGCCGACAGCCCCGGATCCACGCAGCCAGGACTCAAGGTACTTGATGCCCACACTGATGTTGCTGCGGAGGCCGTTCTCGGTGACCTCGCCCGGTGTCGACCTCACGTCGAGCAGCTGCTCGGCGGTGACGTGAACGTCCTCGCGCAGCTTGTCGATCTGGTTCGGTCGGTCCCCGAGCACCTTGTCGAAC
>JALZMX010000318.1 GCA_030857985.1 Actinomycetota bacterium
CCGTCAGCGGGTGCATCACCGCCGGTAGTTGTGGCTCACGGGCCGAGGAGGTCGCCTCCTATCACTCAGGTCAGCAGGGGTGTCGTGGGCATCGTCGCCGGTCGTCGGCGATCCTCCCGTAATACGGTAGTGAGCGTCGCCTAGCGAACTTCACGCCGCAGCCGGGGAAGATGCAGCTGTCGTACAGAGTCGCCAGGGCTGCGTGCTGGCGGTCGGTGACCACCCGCTGAGTGTGGCCGACGTTGAGCACCCGCTCGCCGTCCTGGATGACCAGCCGCACCAGCGCATCACAGGCGACCCGGGCTGCGGTGGCACGAGGGATCAGCCCGAACCGTTCCAGCAGCGCCCGTCCGGAGCCGGGCATACCCCGCAGGCTCTCCAGCTGCACTGTGACGGTGGCGTGTGGGCGCCGGCGGGCCTGCTCGGGCAGGTCGGTGCCGTCCATCCCGCGGCGCAGGATGCTCTCGAATGCGTCGGCCTGCCTTTCGGCATAGCTGCGTTCGTCCTTGGCGACTCGGGAGGCCTTGGCCAGCGCGGCCAGGCTGGCCTTGAGCTGGTCGGCGACGACGGGGTCGATCATCGCGTCCAGGTGTGCCAGGTCGCCGACCCGGGCGATCTTCACCGAGGGCAGACCAGCTGCCACCACCTTGTCGCCGTCGCGGTCGGGGTTGTTGAGGTCGGCCAGCTGTTCGCCGAGCAGGTAGATCTCGCGCGGGCCGGCACCGGTGGCCAGCACCACCAGCGCGTCCTCGTGCGCCTGCAACGCCGGCAGCCCGCAGCGTGGTATCTGCGCCATGACCGCCCGCATGTTGCCGTTGTGCGCACTGCCGTCGGCGTAAGCGGCGGCCAGCTTCGGGAACGACACCAGATGCCGCGCCACCGCAGCGAACGCCGCCGCATCGGTGGCGGAGCGGCGCAGGATGGAGGCGGCGAACGACCGGGCCGTCTGGCAGCCGGAGTCGGCCAGGGTGCCGGAGCGTTCGGCGTCGATCAACAGCCGGGATTGGGCCGCCTGCAGCCGGGTGATCTGCTGCTCCAGGAACTGGGCTTGCTCGTCGACCGGCAACAAGGCCGCAGCGGCGAGGAGCTCGTCGCCGAGCCGCTCCGCCTCACGTCGTGCTGCCGTTGCCATACCTCATCAGATCAGGCACCACCGACAGTCCTGGGCTGAGTCCCCAACTCAGCAAGAAAATCGAATCCGTTACCAAACCGTAATGTAGGGGTCTGCGGCAGCTAAACCGGCTTCTCGGCCGCTGGATCAACGGCCGCCCGGATCTGCGTGGCGTAGTCGGCGGCCTCGGCCTCGTCGGCGTACCGGGTCCGGGGCCAGAAGAAGCCGCGCAGCCCGTCACCCTGGGTCCGCGGCACGACGTGTACGTGCAGGTGCGGCACGCTCTGGCTGACGACGTTGTTGATCGCGACGAAGGTCCCCTGCGCCCCGAGCGCCGCACCGAGCGCCGCCGCCACCCGCTGCGTTGCCGCCAGCAACGGGGCGAGCATCGGTCCAGGCAGCTCGAGCAGCGTGTCGACGTGCGCGCGCGGCAGCAGCAGCACGTGACCCTTGAACACCGGCCTGGTGTCGAGGAAGCCGACCAGGTCCGGTTCGTCGAGCACCACGTACGACGGCTCCTGGCCGGCGGCGATGCGACAGAAGAGGCAGTCCACCCAGGCAGGGTAGCCAGATCGAACAAGTGTTCGATAGCCTGCCGGCATGGTCCAGGCAGTGGCTCCACCCGGTTGGCCCCGGCCCGTCGTCCCCGCCGGGGTGCATGGCTGGGAGGACTCCGCGACGGCGTGGCTGTTCGACGTCAGCCCTCCGGAGTTTCGTTCCTACCCGGTGCTGCGCCGCCACCCGGTGGTGCTGGTCCGCTTCGCCTTGACGCACGCCGAGGCTGGTCTCCAGGCGTCTCGGAGCGGCCTGGGCGAGGTGAGAACCAGCCTGCGCGACCACGCCGAGCCGGAGACCGTGGACCTCGCAGTTGTGACCTGGGAGCGCGAGATCGCCCGGCTGCTGGCGCTGCGCCGCTCGGTCGGCCTGGTCGAGGAGGCCCTGCGCGGACGGCGGTTCCGGCCACGGCTGTAGAACGTCGCCTAGACTCGGCAGCCGAGGACCGAACGAGGAGGACGGACGAGCATGGCATTGCTGCCTGCGATCAGCTGTCCTCAGGACCTCCGAGAGCTCGGTCCTCAGCAGCTCGACGAGCTCGCCGAAGAGATCCGGACCTTCCTCGTGCAGAAGGTCGCACGCACCGGCGGTCACCTCGGCCCGAACCTCGGCGTCGTCGAGCTCACGATGGCGATCCACCGCGTCTTCGACTCACCACACGATCGCGTCGTGTTCGACACCGGTCACCAGGGCTACGTGCACAAGATCGTCACGGGCCGCGCCGGTGACTTCGACCGGCTGCGCCAGGAGGGTGGCCTCTCCGGCTATCCGAGCCGCGCGGAGTCGCCGCATGACGTGATCGAGAACTCCCACGCCTCCACCGCGCTGTCCTACGCCGACGGGCTGGCCAAGGCCTACGTCCTGACCGGCGAGCAGCGCCACGTCGTCGCCGTGGTGGGCGACGGCGCACTCACCGGCGGCATGGCCTGGGAGGCGCTCAACAACATCGCGGCCCGGAGCGACCTGCCGCTGGTGGTCGTCGTGAACGACAACGGCCGTTCCTACACGCCTACCGTCGGTGGCCTCGCGGTCCACCTGGCGTCGCTGCGCACCAATCCGCGCTACGAGCAGGTGCTCGAGCTGGTCAAGAACCGCCTGAACAAGACTCCGTTGGTGGGGGCGACGACGTACGACGTGCTGCACGGCATCAAGCGCGGACTGAAGGACGTCCTCGCTCCGCAAGGGCTCTTCGAGGACCTCGGCCTGAAGTACCTCGGACCGGTCGACGGCCATGACCTCCCCGCGGTCGAAGCGGCGCTGGAGCAGGCCAAGGGCTTCGGTGGCCCGGTGATCGTGCACGCGATCACCCGCAAGGGCAACGGCTACGCCGCCGCCGAGGCGCATGTGGCCGACAACTTCCACTCGCCGGGTCCCTTCGACGTGCTCACCGGCGAGGAAGGTCCCAAGGGGCGGTCCTGGACCTCGGTGTTCCGAGACGAGCTGGTCTCGCTCGGCGGCCAGCATCCCAACCTGGTTGCCGTCACCGCGGCGATGCTGCACCCCACCGGGCTCGACGCCTTCGCCGCCCGCTTCCCCGACCGCACGTTCGACGTCGGCATCGCTGAGCAGCACGCCGCCACCAGCGCGGCCGGCCTGGCGATGGGCGGCATGCACCCGGTGGTCGCCGTCTACGCGACGTTCCTCAACCGCTGTTTCGACCAGCTGCTGATGGACGTCGCTCTGCACGGTTGCGGGGTGACGTTCGTGCTCGACCGGGCCGGCGTCACCGGTGACGACGGAGCCAGCCACAACGGGATGTGGGACCTGTCCATCCTGCAGGTGGTGCCGGGTCTGCGGATCGCCGCGCCGCGCGACGCCACCCGGCTGCGCGAGCTGCTGAGTGAGGCCGTCCTCGTGGACGACGGGCCCACCGTGGTGCGATTCGCGCGGGGCGCGGTGGCCGCCGACATCGACACGCTGGAGCGGTTCGGAGCCGTCGACGTGGTCGTGCGCTCCGGTGACCCCGACGTACTCATCGTGGCGGTGGGTGCCATGGTCGCCACCTGCGTCGAAGTCGCGCAGCGGCTCGCCGCGCGGGGCATCGGCGTCACCGTCGTCGACCCACGCTGGGTCAAGCCGGTCGACGACGCCCTCGTGCACCTCGCAGCCGACCACCGACTGGTGGTCAGCGTCGAGGACAACGGGCGCGTCGGCGGCTGCGGAGCGGCACTGGCACAGGCCGTGGCCGACGCCGGTATCGAGACACCTGTCCGGGTCCACGGCCTCCCGCCGGAGTTCCTCCAGCACGCCTCGCGCTCCGCCGTGCTCGACCGGGTCGGTCTGAGCGCCCGGGACCTCACGCACAGCATTGTCGAACATGTCGCCAGACTCGACGGTGCGGCTCTACACCTGCACGGGGTGTCCGGTCTAGGGTGACCCGCATGAGCCTCATGCGGACCAAGGGCATCGAGCAGTCGATCGCCGATACGGACGAGCCGGAGAGCCGGCTCAAAAAGGACCTCACCGCACTCGACCTCACCGTTTTCGGTGTGGGCGTGACCATCGGTGGTGGTCTCTTCGTACTCACCGGGGTCGCCGCCTCCACCTACGCCGGACCGGCGGTGGCGTTGTCGTTCGCGATCGCCGCGGTCGCCTGTGGGCTGGCTGCGCTGTCCTACGCCGAGCTGGCCTCGACCGTGCCGGTCGCCGGCTCCGCCTACACGTTCTCCTACGCTACGGTGGGGGAGCTGGTCGCCTGGATCATCGGCTGGGACCTGATCCTGGAGTTCGTCGTCGGTGCCGCCGCGGTGGCCGGTGGCTGGTCCGGCTACCTTGCGAACGTCCTTGCCGGTACGCCGTTGGAGATCCCGGCCAGCGTGGCCAACATCGAAACCGGATTCATAAACCTTCCCGCCGGACTGCTGGTGCTGGTCCTGACCGTCGTTCTCATCGCCGGCATCAAGCTGTCCAGCCGGGTCAACCAGGTGGCGGTCGCGATCAAGGTCGCCGTGGCGTTGCTGTTCGTGGTCGCCGGCCTTTTCTTCGTCAAGGCGTCCAACCTCGTCCCGTTCGTGCCCGAAGCCGCGCCGTCAGCGGGTAAGAGCGGGCTGCAGCAGCCGTTGATCGAGCTGATCTTCGGTCTCGAGTCACTGACGTTCGGCTGGGGTGGCGTGATCACCGGCGCCGCGATCGTGTTCTTCGCCTTCATCGGCTTCGACGTGGTGGCGACGACCGCCGAGGAGACCAGCAACCCCAAGCGCGACCTCCCGCTCGGAATCCTCGGCTCGCTGGCGATCGTCACCGTGCTCTACGTCGCGGTGTCGATCGTGCTGACCGGCATGCAGAACTACGCCAACATCGACCCGGTCGACCCGGCGCCGCTGTCGACCGCGTTCACCAACGTCGGCTACGACGGGATCGCGAACATCATCGCGATCGGGGCGGCGATCGGCATCATCGTGGTGGTGATGATCCTGCTGCTCGGGCAGAGCCGGGTCGCCTTCGCGATGGCGCGCGACGGTCTGCTGCCGCCGGTGTTCGCCAAGGTGCACCCGAAGTTCCGCACGCCCTACGTCATCACCACCACGGTCGGGGTCCTCGTCGCCGTGCTGGCGAGCTTCACCTCGATCGACGTACTGGCCGAGCTGGTCAACGTCGGGACGTTGTTCGCGTTCATCCTGGTCAGCGTCGCCGTGATCGTGCTCCGGCGCACTCGTCCAGACCTGGAGCGGGCCTTCACTGCGCCGCTGGTGCCGTTGGTGCCGATCCTCGCGGTGCTGATCTGCTTCTACCTCATGCTCAACCTGTCGGTGGAGACCTGGCTGCGGTTCCTCATCTGGATGGCGATCGGCCTCGTCATCTACTTCGCCTACGGGCGCAGTCACAGCCGGCTCGGCCGGAGCAACCGGGAGGCCGAGGTGGTGGAGCCTCGCTGAACCAGCGGGTCCGGCGTTGCCCTTACGCTTCGGAGGATGCGGATGCCTGACCCGTCCGGCCTCGTCCACATTGTCGACGACGTGGACGAGCTGGTCGAACCCCCGACCCAGCCGATTCTTGTGCACGCGCTGGAGGGATTCCTCGATGCCGGCAACGCCGGCCGTCTGGTCACCGACGAGCTCAGTGGCCGAGCGGGCAGCCGGGTGGTGGCGAGCTTCGACGTCGACCAGCTCTACGACTACCGCGGACGCCGCCCCGGGCTGACCTTCCTCGAAGACCACTACGAGGCCTACGCCGCACCACGGCTCACCGTCAGACTGGTCCTCGACGACGCCGACCTGCCGTTCCTGCTGCTGTCCGGACCCGAGCCCGACTACCGCTGGGAGGGTTTCGCCCTCGCCGTCCGCTCCCTGGTGCAGCGTTTCGACGTCGCGCTGGTGCTCGGGCTCGGTGCCGTTCCGATGGCGGTTCCGCACACCCGGCCGCTGATGCTGACCAGCCACGCCGCGACGCCGGGGCTGCTGCGCGAGCCGAACGTGTGGAAGGGCCGGATCCGGGTGCCGGCGAGTGCACAGGCGGTGCTGGAGCTGCGGATGGGGGAGTGGGGACATCCGGCGATGGGGCTGGTCGCGCACGTCCCTCACTACGTCGCCCAGGCCGACTTCCCGGGAGCCGGCGTGACGCTGGTCGAGGCCGTCTGCCGCCATACCGGGTTGCAGCTGAGCACCGAGGGGCTCAGCACCGCCGCCGCCGCCCGGCTCACCGACATCGCGACGCAGGTCGAAGCGTCGGAGGAGGTCACGCAGGCCGTGGCCGCGCTCGAGGCGCAGTACGACGCGTTCACCCGCGGCACCGGATCGTCGCTGCTGGCCGACAACGCCCCGCTGCCGTCGGCCGAGGAGCTCGGCGCGGAGTTCGAGCGATTCCTGGCCCGCCTCGACCGGCGAGACGAGGAGAGCTAGACCGTGTCGGAGACGAGAGGACAGGCGTGCCGCAGACTCTGGCCGAGCTGATCGGCCTGCTCGAGCTCGAGCCGATCGAGATCGACCTGTTCCGCGGCCGCCAGCCGAGGACGAACCTGCAGCGGGTCTTCGGCGGCCAGGTTGCCGCGCAGGCGCTGCGGGCGGTCTGTCACTCCGTCGACGCCGGCCGCTGGGTGCACTCCTTGCACGCCTACTTCCTGCGTCCGGGCGACACCGGCGTACCGATCGTGTACGACGTCGAACGCATCCGTGACGGCTCCTCCTTCAGCACCAGGCGGGTGCTGGCCCGGCAGCACGGGCGCCCGATCTTCTATCTCACCGCGTCCCTCCAGATCGACGAGGACGGCTTGGAGCACCAGGACGTGATGCCGGACGTGCCGGTCCCGGAGGAGTGCCCGACGCTCGCGGAGATGTACAGCCGGGCGACCGGACGCAGCGCCGAGACATGGCAGAGCGAATGGGCCGCACTCGACGTGCGCTACGTCGGAGACTCCGGACCACATGGGGTGCTCGCGCGCGGCGGCAGACCGGCGCAGTCGCGGCTCTGGCTGCGGACCACCGGCGAGATGCCCGATGACCGGGTGCTCAACACCTGCGTGCTCGCCTACGCCAGCGACCTGACGCTGCTCGGTGCCGCCCTGGTGCCACACGGCGTCACCATGCCCTCCCCGCGGCTGCAGGCGGCGTCCCTGGACCATGCGATGTGGTTCCATCGCGCGTTTCGCGCCGACGCCTGGCTGCTGTACGACCAGGTGTCGCCCTCGGCCACCGGCGCTCGCGGGCTGGCGCAGGGCCGGGTCTTCGCCGCCGATGGCACGCTGGTCGCCTCGGTCGCCCAGGAGGGGCTCATCCGGCCGCGCTGACACGACGAAGCGTCCCGGAACCACGGATCTTTGCGCGCCGAACCGGCTTCCAGCCGACGAAAACCCTCGGAACCCCGGATCTTTGCGTGCCGGTGAGGACGACCGACGCCCCGGGAAGCCGCAGGTCCGCACGCCGCCGCCTGGTGCGGACCACCCTGTGCCAGACTGGGTCCCGACGAGTGACATGCACTCGCGCGCTCCGGGGTCGGTGAGATTCCGAACCGGCGGTGACAGTCCGCGACCCGACGAGGCACCCCTACGTGTCGAGCCGGTTGACCCGGTGGAACTCCGGGACCGACGGTGACAGTCCGGATGGGAGGATGCGCGCGGCCGCTGCCGCCGTGCCGGCCGACGTGCCGGTGCCGTCGGTCGCTGCCGCTGTCTCGCCCCCGTAGCACGTGCAGTGCCGCGGGCGAGAGGTGCGGGATGGCGGGCGAACCGGCGAGCGCGGCCGAGGTGGCGGCGATGCGCCGCGCCCTCGAGCTCGCGCAGAGCGCCGGCGTACCCCTCGCCCCGAACCCCCGGGTGGGCTGTGTGCTTCTCGACGCCTCCGGTGTGGCCGTGGGCGAAGGATTCCACCGGGGGGCGGGCACCCCGCACGCCGAGGTCGACTCGCTCGCCGACGCAGGCGAGTCGGCCCGGGGTACGACGGTCGTGGTGACCCTGGAGCCTTGTGACCACACTGGCCGGACCGGCGCGTGCAGCGCGGCGCTGATCGACGCCGGTGTGGTCCGCGTCGTCTACGCGCAACCAGATCCGAACCCCGTTGCCGCCGGCGGGGCGACGCGACTGCGTGCCGCCGGCATCGACGTGATCGGCGGCGTGCTCGCCGGCGAGGCGGAACAGGTCAACCCGGTGTGGTCGTTCGCGATGCGCGCCGGGCGCCCATTCGTCACCTGGAAGTTCGCCGCCAGTCTCGACGGGCGCAGTTCCGCCGCCGACGGCAGCAGCCGGTGGATCAGCTCGGCCGCCGCGCGCGACGACGTGCACCGGCTGCGGGCTGCTTGCGACGCCATCGCGGTCGGCACCGGCACCGTGCTCGCCGACGACCCGCAGCTGACCGTTCGCCCCGGCGGGCAGCCCCTGCCCCGCCAGACCCAGCCGCTGCGGGTGGTCATCGGTCGTTCGCCGCTGCCCGTCACCGCCCGGGTGCTCGACGACGCCGCCGAGACGATCGTCCTGCGGACGCGCGACCTCGATGCCGTGCTCGGTGAGCTGTCCGGACGCGAACGTCGGCATGTGTGGCTGGAGGGTGGTCCCAAGCTCGCCGGTGCGTTCCTCGCCGCCGAGGTGGTCGACGAGGTGGTGGCCTACGTCGCCCCGGTGCTGCTCGGCGCCGGGACCAATGCACTCGGTGACGTGGGCATCTCGACCGTCCGCGACGCCGTGCGCCTCGACGTACATGACGTCGCCCAGGTCGGCAGCGACCTGCGCATCACCGCAAACCCGCGCCGGGCGCGGCCCGGGGAGGGCTGATCGATGTTCACCGGCATCGTCGAGGAGCTGGGTGAGGTCGTGCGCGTGGACCGGCGCCACGACGCTGTCCGGATCAGTCTCCGTGGGCCGTTGGTGGCCAGCGACGTGCAGTGCGGCGACTCGATCGCGGTCAGCGGCTGCTGCCTGACGGTCGCGGCGCGCGACACCGACACCCTCACCGCAGACGTCATGCGGGAGACGCTGGACCGGACCGTGCTGGGGGCGCTGGCTCCGGGCGCCCCGGTCAACCTGGAGCGCGCGGTCCACGCGCAGGCCAGGCTCGGTGGCCACCTCGTGCAGGGCCATGTCGACGGGGTCGGCACGATCACCGAACGCAGTCCGAGCAAGCACTGGGAGATCGTCCGGGTGTCCGTGCCGGCGCCGCTGGCCCGCTACGTCGCGGTCAAGGGGTCGATCGCGGTCGACGGGGTGTCGCTGACCGTCATCGAGCTCGAGGACGAGACGCCCAGCCTCACCGTCGGCCTGATCCCGACGACTCTCGCGCTGACCACGCTCGGGCGCAAGCGCGTCGGTGACCCCGTCAACCTCGAGGTGGACGTGCTCGCGAAGTACGTCGAACGACTCGTCACAGCCAAGGAGGTGCCGTGAACCTGCTGCAGTGGCTGCTCGAGGGCACCATCCAGGTCGGTGACGGCGTCCTGCGGGTGCCGGAGGTGGTCGGCAACGTCTTCGGCCTCGCCAGCGCGCTGCTCGGCATGCGCCGCAAGGTGTGGGCCTGGCCGGTCGGCATCGTGGGCAACGTGTTGCTGTTCACGGTGTTCGTCGGCAACGAGGTGCTGCGCCCCACGGTCGAGCCGCTGTGGGGCCAGGCCGGGCGGCAGGTGTTCTTCGTCGTGGTCAGCGTCTACGGCTGGTGGCGCTGGACCGCTGCGCGCCGCCGCGGTGGCGCGCCCGACGGGGGGGCGATCGTGCCCCAGTGGGCAGGGCGTCGGGGCCGGATCGGATTGCTGATCGCCGCGGTCGTCATGTACGCCGGGCTGGTGCCGCTGCTGCGGGTGATCGGCTCCTACGGGCCGCCGACCGAGGCCTGGATCCTCACCGGCTCGATCCTCGCGACGTACGGGATGGCGCGTGGCTGGGTGGAGTTCTGGCTGATCTGGATCCTGGTCGACATCGTCGGGGTGACGACCCTGGTGCGGGCCGGCTTCTACCCGACCGCGCTGATGTACGCGGTGTACGGCGCGTTCTGCGTCTGGGGCTTCGTCACCTGGCTGCGGGTCAGGCACCGGCTGCTGGACGCCGACCGGGAGCCGACCACGGCGTCCGAGGTCGGCGCATGACCCGCGTGTGCACGGACAGCATCGAGCGTGCGGTCGCCGACATCCGAGCCGGACTCTCGGTCATCGTCGTCGACGACGAGGACCGGGAGAACGAGGGTGACCTGGTCTTCGCCGCCGGCAAGGCGACACCGCAGCTGATGGCGTTCGCGATCCGGCACACCAGCGGGGTGATCTGCGTCCCGATGGAGGGTGCCCACCTGGACCGGCTCGCGGTGCCGCTGATGACACCGCACAACCGCGAACGGCTGCGCACGGCGTACACGGTCTCCGTCGACGCCCGCGACGGGGTGACGACCGGCATCTCCGCCGCCGACCGGGCCCGAACCGTCCGGGTGCTGGTCGACTCGGCGACGGAGCCGTACGAGCTCGTGCAACCCGGCCATGTGTTCCCGTTGCGCTACCGCGACGGCGGGGTCCTGGTGCGACCGGGGCACACCGAGGCGGCGGTCGACCTGGCCCGGCTGGCCGGACTCGGACCGGCGGGTGTCATCGCCGAGCTGGTCAACGACGACGGGACGATGAAGCGCGGCCAGCAGCTGCGTGACTTCGCCGACGAGCACGGTCTGGCGCTGATCACGATCGAGGACCTGATCCGGCACCGGCACCGGCACGAGAGCCAGCTCGAGCAGGTCGCCCGCACCCGGCTGCCGACCGAGCACGGCACGTTCGACGCGTTCGGCTTCCGCAACCGGGTCGACGGCTCCGAGCACATCGCGCTGGTCTACGGCGACCTGGGGGAGCCGGGGCGACGCAGCGGGGTGCTCACCCGCGTGCACTCCGAGTGCCTCACCGGTGACGTCCTCGGCTCGCTGCGCTGCGACTGCGGGCCTCAGCTGCACGCCGCGCTCGAGGCGATCGCGGCGGAAGGGCGCGGCGTGGTGGTGTACCTGCGCGGACACGAGGGCCGCGGGATCGGGCTGCTGCACAAGCTGCGCGCCTACGCGCTGCAGGACGTCGGGCGCGACACCGTCGACGCGAACCTGGAGCTGGGGCTGCCCGCGGACTCCCGCGACTACGGCACCGGTGCGCAGATCCTGGCCCACCTGGGCATCGAGTCGGTGCGCCTGCTCACCAACAACCCCGCCAAGCGCACCGGCTTGCAGGCCTACGGCATCGAGGTGACCGAGCGGGTGCCGATGGCGATCAGCCCGAACCCCGACAACTTCCGCTACCTGCAGACCAAGCGCGACCGAATGGGTCACCAGATGCCCGGACTCGACGTCTCCGAGGGGAGCACCCGATGAGCCGTGCCGGAGCCCCGGCGATGCAGGACCTGGACTGCCACGCTGTGCGGGTCGGTGTGGTCGCCGCGCGCTGGCACGAGCGGGTCATGGACGGTCTGATCGACGGAGCCATCCGGGCGCTCACGCAAGCGCGGGTCGAGGCGCCGACGCTGCTGCGGGTGCCGGGATCGTTCGAGCTGCCGGTTGCCGCGTCCGCCCTGGCCCGGTCGGGTCACCATGCGATCGTGGCCCTCGGGGTGGTGATCCGCGGCGGCACCCCGCACTTCGACTACGTCTGCCGCGCCGCCACCGACGGTCTCGCCAGGGTCGCGCTCGACCACGACGTTCCGGTCGGCTTCGGCCTGCTCACCTGCGACGACGAGCAGCAGGCGCTGGACCGAGCCGGCCTGCCGGGATCGCGCGAGGACAAGGGGTACGACGCGGCCCAGGCGGCGCTGGTGACCACGGTGGCGATCGGTGCGCTGCGGCACCCGTAGGCTGAGCGGCCATGAAGACGTTCGACGAGCTGTTCGCCGAGCTGTCCGAGAAGGCGCGCTCCCGTCCGAGCGGCTCGGGCACCATCACCGCCCTCGACGGCGGCGTGCACGCGATCGGCAAGAAGTTGGTCGAAGAGGCGGCCGAGTCGTGGATGGCCGCCGAGCACGAAGGCCGCGACCGGGCGGCCCAGGAGATCAGCCAGCTGCTCTACCACGCCCAGGTGCTGATGCTCGCCTGCGGGCTCGAGCTCGACGACGTCTACGCGCACCTGTGACCGCCGAGGCTCCCGGTCGATGTTGAGGATCGCCGTACCCAACAAGGGCTCACTGGCCGAGGCGGGCGCCGAGATGCTGCGCGAGGCGGGCTACCGGCAGCGCACGGACTCGCGTGAGCTGGTGCTGACCGATCCCGACAACGACGTCGAGTTCTTCTACCTGCGCCCGCGCGACATCGCCTTGTACGTGGGGGAGGGCACCCTCGACGTCGGCCTGACCGGCCGCGATCTGCTGCTCGACTCCGGCGCCGCCGCGCAGGAGGTGCTCGGGCTGGGATTCGGGGGCTCGCGCTTCCGGTTCGCCGCCGCGCCCGGCACCGTCACCGCCGACGTGTCCAGCCTCGCCGGGCAGCGCATTGCCACGTCGTACGCCGGAGTGGTGCGCGCGTTCCTGGATCGACGCGGGATCGAGGCCCACGTCGTGCGGCTCGACGGCGCGGTGGAGACGGCGGTGCGGCTCGGTGTCGCCGACGTGATCGCCGACGTGGTGTCGACGGGTACGACGCTGAGGCAGGCCGGGCTGGAGATCGTCGGCGAGGTGATCCTGGAGTCAGAGGCGGTGCTGATCACCCGGGCGGAGGCGCCCGAGCCGGCCGGACTGGAGATCTTCCTGCGGCGGCTGCAGGGAGTCCTGGTCGCGCGCCGTTACGTGATGATGGACTACGACATCCGCGTGGAGCGGGTCGAGCAGGCGTGCACGCTGACCCCCGGCATCGAGTCGCCGACGGTGTCGCCGCTGCACCGCGAAGGCTGGGTGGCGGTGCGCTCGATGGTGCCGCGCAGCCAGGCGCAGCAGATCATGGACGACCTGTGGGAGCTCGGTGGCCGCGGCATCCTGGTGACCGACATCCACGCCTGCCGGCTCTGAGTCGCGTGTCCAGCCCCGGGTTCGGCCCCGAGTCCGCCACCGTCCCGCGGCTGCCCTGGCGGCACCGGCCGCTCGGTGCCCGGTTGGCGGTCGGCGCGATGGCACCTCTGCTGCTCGGCACCGGGGCGTTCGTCTGGATGGGCATGCCGGGCGAGGTGCGCGGGGCCTTCTCCGGGCTGCAGACCTTGACCCTGGTGCTGTTCCTCGTGGTCGCGCTGCTGGTGCTGAACGGCGTCTTCCGCACCGCCGTCCACGCCGACACCGCCGGTCTGACCGTGGTCAACGTCTATCGGGTACGTCGGCTGGAGTGGGCGCAGGTGCTGCGGGTGAACCTGCGCCGCGGTGATGCGTGGGCGGTGCTGGACACCGACGACGGGACCACGGTGTACGTGATGGCGATCCAGGGTTCGGACGGCGACCGGGCCCGCCGGGCCGCACGCCAGCTGCGCCAGCTCGTCGACCAGCAGACCACGACCTCGACCAACGACTGACGGGTCGACGCCGTCGTACCCGGTCAGCGGCGCGACCCGTGGTTGACTGTCCGGATGGCCCTCGATGGCGTCTACGAGCCCAGCACCCAGCAGTCGGTGGCCGACCAGGTGGCGCAGTACGAAGGCTCCGGGGGGACTCGGGGCGCCACGATGCGCGGGATGCAGGTCATCATCTTGACCAGCAAGGGAGCCAGGACGGGCAAGATCCGCAAGACACCGCTGATGAAGGTCGAGCACGAGGGACGCTACGCCGTCGTGGCCTCGCTCGGCGGCGCCCCCAAGCACCCGCTGTGGTACTACAACGTGGTCGCCAACCCGCTCGTCGAGCTGCAGGACGGCACGGTCAGGCGCGACATGATCGCACGCGAGGTCAGCGGCGAGGAGAAGGCGGTGTGGTGGGAGCAGGCAGTCACAGCGTTTCCCGACTACGCCGACTACCAGAAGAAGACCGAGCGAGAGATACCGCTGTTCGTCGTGGAGCCGGTTTCACCTTGACGAGGTTCAGTCGGTTGCTGTCGTGACCGCGGGTTCGAGGGACGCAGGCACGCTGGCCAGATGCAGCTCCTCCAGCCGGGACACCTGGTCTGCTGCTCTGCCCAGCAGGACGTCGAGCCTGGCGGCATCGAGCCGGACGTCGTGATCGGCCAGCGTCCGCAGCGCGCGCCACAGCGACGACTTGGCGTAGACACCAGTCGACATCGCCTCCAGCTCGAGCACATCGCTCAACGGTGACCGAGTCACCAGGCGTCCGTTGGTCTTGAGCCTGCCGACCCTTTCCGCCGCCCAGCCGAGCGCGATCCGGTGCGCGCGGGCCGGGACGCCGAGCGCGGCCATGAAGCCCAGCAGCGCGTCGCGGTCCTCGCTGATCTCCGCAGCGAGTCGCGCGAACGCGGGCGCGCGGTCGGTGCCCCGATGGGTGTCCGCCATCCGCCGGATCAACTCCACGCCACCGGTGGCGCCGGTCAGGTGGTCGTTGAGATAGATGTCGAGTTCCGGGCGCCCCGTGCGCAGCCTCGCCAGTAAGTCCATGTCCAGCCTCCTCGGGTGACGGGCATCAGCGGTGCCAGTGCCGACGCGCGGAGGTCGGCTCGAAGCCGGAATGCTACCCGCAGCGACCGGCACCGCGGGTCGTCCAGCATCGAAGCACGGCCGGGCACGCGGCCTACCAGAGCGGATCGTCGACGCTCGCTCGTCCGATCGCGACGGACTCTGCCTGCGTGAGGCCGGTGACCTGATCGGCGAGCACCTCGTCGAGGGTGGGCAGCGACCGGGGGTCGACGTGGCGCTCGGGATCCCACAGCCGACCGCGCACGAGTGCCCGGGGGCATTGGTACAGAACCTCGTGGACCTGCATCAACAGTGTCGTGACCGGGAGCCGGCCCTTCACCTCGCACAGTTCCCGCAATCCGGGGTCGGTGCTGACCACCGCGGTGCCGTTGACGCGAAGAGTGTGTACGAGCCCGGGAACCAGGA
This sequence comes from Actinomycetota bacterium, assembly GCA_030857985.1. GTDB lineage: Bacteria > Actinomycetota > Actinomycetes > Propionibacteriales > Nocardioidaceae > JALZMX01. The sequence continues at coordinate 14,993 of JALZMX010000318.1, forward strand.
AGATCAGCGACAGCCGGGGATCAGTGAGCAGGTTGAGCAACGAGTCGATCCGGTTGTTGCCGGGCCGGTCCGGTAGCACCAGGTGCTGGTCGTCCAGCACTCGGACGAAGCCGGGCAGGTCGCCGCGGGGAGACACGTCGAGCAGGCCATCACTGGCGGCGGTGGCCAGGACGAGGAACGGTGACCGGGCGATGAAGTCCCGGTCGTGCTGGTCGACGTGGCCGTGCACCTTGCCGGCGGCCCGTTTGGGCACCGGCCCGTACATCCGGAGCAGCTCCGCGGCGTCGGTGACCTGATGCCCGCGGCCAGCAGGGTCGTCCGCCGGGCTGACAGGGTCGTCGGCCGGGCTGACCGGGTGACGCGTCGGCGTCGTGCTCATTGCTCGATCATCGCACTGACCGGCTCGCGAGCACCTGGTCGGCAGGCAGATCGACCGACGGCGACCCGTCGATGCGCAGGTCCGCGCGCTCGCGCGTGCGCTCGCGACGATGTTCGGCGTCCTCGTGCTGCATCCAGGCTCGCCACTTCGGCAGTACCCGTGCACCGTCGCGCAGCCTGCCTCTGCTCAGGCGTACGTCGGCGGGTGCCTCGACCCAGATCACCATCGACGACATGGGCGCGAGCCGTTGCGGGGCCGAGCCGACCCCTTCGAGGAGCAGCACCTCGCAGACCGCCACCGAGAGCCACTCCGTGAACTTCCCGGCCACCCAGTCGTAGCGCTGGTAGCGCCCGCGCACACCGCGCGACAACGGCTCCAGCAGCTGCTGGTGCAACCGTTGGTGGACCTCACCGAAGTCGGTCTCCCAGCCGCGGTAGACGTCGTCCATGTGCACCACCGCCACGACGGTTCCGGCCCGGTTCAGCAGCGCCTCCAGCCGGCCGGCAAGGCTCGTCTTGCCCGAGCCTGCGGGCCCGTCGACGCAGACCAGCCGAGTGCGCCCGAGCCGGGGCGGGGCAGTACCGATCACGGCAGCCAGGTCGCTCAGCGCGAGGACGCAGGTCGCGCGATCGGTGGGCATCGGCAAGCAGGATAACCGTCGCCGTAGCGTGTTGTCGTGCGTTCGATCCCCGATCCCGGCTTCGCCGGTGACACCGGCGAGAGCGATCCGCTGGTGAGTGCCGCCATGACCGACGTCGCCTCGGGCGCACCGGTGCGCCGGGCCATCGTCGCCCTCCAAGGAGCACGTCTACTGGTTCCCGTGGTCGCGGTGCTCGACGAGACGGGATACGACGAGCCGGGGCGCACCGAGCCCGACCACGCTCCCCGGGCGGCGCAGCACAAGGACGCGGACCTGGCCGTCGTACTCCTCACCGGACGCGACGGCCGTTTGGGCATGCTCGCCTTCACCGGCATGTCCGCGTTGCGGCGGTGGGATCCGCAGGCACGACCGGTGCCGGTGAGCGCTGTCACGGCAGCGCAGGCGGCCCTCGGCGAAGGGGCCGACGCGCTCGTCGTCGATGTAGCCGGACCGGTGATGGTGCCGGTCGCCGGCGCGGACCTGAGAGCGGTGGCCGCCGGGCACCGGCTGGTACGCGTCGGCAAGCACTACGCGTGGGTGGGCGGCAGCGACCAGGTGTGACGATGTCGCCCGCGTCGTCCCTGGTTCGCAGACCTGCTCCGTCCTCCCAGGTGCGGGCCACGCACACCGGCTGGTACCCTGGGCGCGACCGGTTTCGGACCTGACGTCTGTGCGCAGAGGGTGGCCCGGGGCGGCACAAGTGGAGTTTCCTCCCACCCGCATCGGCCTTGCGGCCGTCGGGTTCGGTCACGGCGCGGTCGCCAGATCGCGGGCGTGCGCGTCGGCGGACCGTCGGCGCAGGTGGCTTCCGTTGTGCATGCGGCGGAAGCCTTCGTCGTTCTCGGTGCGGTCACCGAACGCTGGAGCTGACACCAGAAAGCGAACATTGGGCACAACCAACTGGAGGACTCATCAGCACAGAGCTGCGAGTGAACGACCGAATCCGTGTTTCCGAGGTGCGGCTCGTCGGTCCCAACGGCGAGCAGGTCGGCATCGTCCGCATCGACGACGCCCTCCGACTGGCTCAGGAGTCCGATCTCGACCTCGTCGAGGTTGCCCCTACCGCCAGGCCCCCGGTCTGCAAGCTCATGGACTACGGCAAGTTCAAGTACGAGACGGCCCAGAAGGCGCGTGAGTCGCGGCGCAACCAGGTCAACACGGTCATCAAGGAGATGAAGCTCCGGCCGAAGATCGACCAGCACGACTACGAGACGAAGAAGGGCCACGTCGTGCGCTTCCTCAGACAGGGCGACAAGGTCAAGATCACGATCATGTTCCGTGGCCGTGAGCAGCACCGCCCCGAGCTGGGTTTCCGGCTGCTGCAACGACTGGCTGGGGACGTGACCGAGCTCGGGTACGTCGAGTCCGCGCCGAAGCAGGACGGCCGCAACATGATCATGGTGTTGGGTCCGACGAAGAAGAAGGCCGAGGCACGAGCGGAAGTCAAGGCCGAGAAGCAGCGGGTCGCGGCGGAGCGCGACGCCGACCGTGAGGCTGAGCGCGTCGAACGCACTGCTGAGCACGTCGAGCGGGTCGAGCACCCGACGGTCAAGAAGGAACGCCGCCGCTCCGAGAGCCTCGACCCCGACATGTGACCCCGAGACGCGAGAAAGGGCCAGCGAGCCATGCCCAAGATGAAGAAGCACTCCGGCACCGGCAAGCGCATCAAGCTGACCGGAAGCGGCAAGCTGCGCCGCCAGAAGGCGGGTCTGCGGCACAACTTCGAGCACAAGTCGTCGACGTTGACGCGCCGCCTGAGCGGCACGGAGGCCGTATCGAAGGCCGACACCAAGAGAGTGAAGAAGCTGCTCGGCAAGTGAGCAGGGACACCTGACCCAGAGCGCGACACCCACCCCACCAGCGAGTATCGAGGAGTTCCGAACGTGGCACGCGTCAAGAGGGCGGTCAATGCCCACAAGAAGCGCCGGGTGACGCTGGAGCGCGCCTCCGGCTACCGCGGCCAGCGTTCGCGCTTGTACCGCAAGGCCAAGGAGCAGGTCGCCCACTCGCTGGTCTACAGCTACCGGGATCGTCGCGCCCGCAAGGGCGACTTCCGCCGCCTGTGGATCACCCGCATCAACGCAGCGGCCCGCCAGAACGGCATGACCTACAACCGCCTCATCCAAGGTCTGCGCGCAGCCGGGGTGCAGGTCGACCGCAAGGTGCTTGCCGACCTCGCTGTCAACGACGCCGTCGCGTTCAGCGCGCTGGTGGACGTGGCCAGGGCCAACGTGCCCGCCGAGGGCGCGCTGTCGGCCAAGGGTGCGGCCTCCGGCGACGGTGCCGCGGCCTGAGGACGCCCGGGTCAGAGCGGCCCGTCGGCTGACCAAGCCCGCTCCGCGGGCCCGCCAACGGCTGTTCCTCGCGGAGGGCCCACAGGCGGTGCGGGAGGCCCTCGCCTCGGCCGGGACGGTCACGGAGGTGTTCGCGACCTCCGACTTCGACCGGCGCGACCGCGGTCTCGTGCAGAGCGCCGGACAGGCTCAGATCCCGTGGCATCGGGCCTCATTGCAGGCACTGGCCTCGCTCACGCAGACCGTGACTCCCCAAGGGGTGGTGGCCGTCTGTCGGTTCCTCGACCGGCCCTTGGACGATGTGTTTCCGGTGGTGGGGAGCCAGCCGTCGCTGGTGGTGCTGTGCGCCAATGTTCGTGATCCCGGTAACGCGGGGACGGTGATCCGCTGTGCGGACGCGGCCGGAGCGGACGCCGTCGTGCTGTCCGGAAGCTCGGTGGACCCGTACAACGGCAAGTGTGTGCGTGCGACCGCCGGCAGCCTCTTCCACCTCCCGCTGTCCGCCGGTGCACCAGTCGCCGACGCCGTCGCGACGCTGCGCGGCGCCGGGCTTCGAGTGATCGCCGCCGACGGCGCCGGGCAGCACGACCTGTTCGAAGCCGAGACGGCGGGGCTGTTGTCCACGCCGACCGCATGGCTGTTCGGCAACGAGGCCTGGGGCCTGCCCCCCGAGCTGACGGCCCTCGCCGATCTCGTCGTACGCGTCCCGATCTTCGGCCGTGCCGAGAGCCTCAACCTGGCAACCGCCGCCGCGGTCTGTCTGTATGCCTCAGCCCGGGCCCGACGTGGCGCCTGACCACCGCAGAGATTGAACTCGTAGTAGTGGTCCGACTACGGTAAGTTCTCACCCATGGGAGCCGGTCAGTACGACGACCTGCCCGATGCGGTGGTGATCGCTGATCGCGAGGGGCTCGTCTGCGAGGTCAACGACGCTGCTGTCCGGCTGCTCGGACGGCGCCGCGCGGACCTCGACGGTGTTGCGCTGAGCAAGGTCCTGGCCCTGCGTGACGTCGAGGGCCAGGACTGGTGGCACTGCGTTCGCCCGTACGACGGGATCGCCACCCGCAGCCGCCTGGTCGAGAGCAGCTGGTACCTCGCCGACGGCACCGAGGTGCTGCTGACCGTGCGGCTGCACCGAGAGCAGGCGACCGGCCCGGTGACCCGCCTGGCCGCGGTCCTGCGCGACGCCCGGACACGTCAACGGATGGACCGCTCGCGCTCCGACCTGGTGGCGACCGTTGCACACGAGTTGCGGTCCCCCTTGACCGGGGTCAAGGGCTTCACCTCCACGTTGCTCAGCAAGTGGGAACGCTTCAGCGACTCCCAGCGACGTTTGATGCTGGAGACCGTCGACGCCGACGCCGACCGGCTCACCCGGCTGATCGCGGAGCTGCTCGACGTCGCCCGTATCGACTCGCGCCGCCTGCAGCTGCGGACTCAACCCCTCGACCTCGCGCAGAGGACGCGCCAGCTGGTCGGGAACCTGCCGGCCGGGGACGGGCGGCCGAGGCGGCTGCGGCTGCACCAGGTCCCCGAGACCTGGGTGGATCCCGACAAGTACGCACAGGTGCTCAGCAACCTGATGGAGAACGCCGTCCGGCACGGGGAGGGAACGATCACCGTCGGTGTGCAGCCGGGTGACGGGGTGGTCGAGCTCTGGGTGCAGGACGAGGGCCACGGAATCCCCGCAGAGCTGCGCCAGCGGGTGTTCACCAAGTTCTGGCGGCACGGCAGCCACACCGGGACCGGGCTCGGCCTGTACATCGTGCACGGGCTGGTCGCGGCGCACGGCGGCTCGGTGACGGTCGAGGCTGCCACCGGTGGTGGTGCCCGGCTGCGGGTGTGCCTCCCGAGCGGTCAGCCGGCAGTGATGGAGTGAAACCCACTCGCAACTGCTGAACGGCCCTTCCTAGACTCGTGCTCGACCACAGCAGCAGGCAATCGCGTCGAGAGGGAGCCATGTCGGGCCCGAACTCCGAGTACGACCCGGTCCAGGTGACCCCGCTGCAGGCCGACCAGATTGCCGTGATGCGAGAAGACGCCTTGGCGGCGATCGACGTCGCGGGCACGCTCGACGAGCTCGAGCGGGTGCGGCGCGCGCACGCCGGTGACCGGTCACCACTCGCCCTGGCCAACCGCGAGATCGGGGCGCTGCCGCCGCAGGCCCGCAAACAGGCGGGTCTGCGAGTGGGCGCGGCGAGACGCGCGGTCACCGCGGCGCTGCAGGGACGCCGTACGACACTCGAGGCCGAGCACGAGGCCCGGATCCTGGTCGAGGAGGCTGTGGACGTCACCCTGCCCTGGGACCGCCGGCCGCGCGGTGCCCGGCACCCGCTCAGCACCATCGAGGAGCGCATCTCGGACGTCTTCGTGGCGATGGGCTGGGAGGTTGCGGAGGGACCCGAGGTGGAGGCCGAGTGGCTGAACTTCGACGCCCTCAACATGGGCCCGGACCACCCGGCGCGCACCATGCAGGACACGTTCTGGCTCGAGCCCGCCGATGCCGGGATCGTGCTGCGCACGCACACCTCGCCGGTGCAGGCGCGGACCATGCTGGAGCGCACCCCCCCGATCTACGTGATCTGTCCAGGGCGCACCTATCGCACCGACGAGCTGGACGCGACCCACACCCCGGTGTTCCACCAGGTCGAAGGCCTGGCCATCGACGTGGGTCTCACGATGGCGCACCTCAAGGGCACCCTCGACCTCTTCGCCGCCGCGATGTTCGGCGACGCCATCTCCACCCGCTTCCGCCCGTCGTACTTCCCGTTCACCGAGCCGAGCGCCGAGGTGGACCTCGTCTGCTTCGTCTGCCTCAACCGGCCACCCGCGGTCGAGTCCTGCCGCACCTGCAGGGGCGAGGGCTGGATCGAGTGGGGTGGCTGCGGGGTGGTCAACCCGCGCGTGCTGGTGGCCTGCGGTGTGGACCCGGCCCGCTACTCGGGCTTCGCGTTCGGGATGGGTCTGGAGCGGACGCTGATGTTTCGTCACGACATCGAGGACATGCGCGACATCGTCGAGGGCGACGTGCGTTTCGCGCTGGCGTTCGGGGTGGAGAGCTGATGCGGGTCCCACTCTCCTGGCTGCGCGAGCATGTCGACCTGCCGGCCGGGACAGCCGCCGCCGAGGTCGCCGCCCGGCTCACCATGGCCGGTCTGAAGCTGGAGTCGCTGGAGACGCCCGGGCACGACATCTGTGGCCCGTTGGTCGTCGGCCAGGTGGTGTCCTTCGAGGTGGAGACGCACCAGAACGGAAAGACCGTGCGCTGGTGCCAGGTCGAGGTCGGCCCGTACGACGACGCGGGCGAGCCGCGCGGCATCGTGTGCGGCGCCGACAACTTCGACGTCGGCGACGTGGTCGTCGTCGCGCTGCCCGGCGCGGTCCTGCCGGGGGGCTTCGTGATCGCGGCGCGCAAGACCTACGGTCACGTCTCCGACGGCATGATCTGCTCGGCCAGCGAGCTCGGCTCGGGAGAGGACAGCCACGGCATCGTCGTGCTGGGTGGTGCCGAAGCGCTGGAAGCCGACGAGGTGAAGCCCGGCGACGACGCCATCGAGCTGCTGCAGCTGCGCGACGAGGTGATCGAGTTCGAGATCAATCCCGATCGGGCCTACGCGTTGTCGGTGCGCGGGGTGGCGCGTGAGGCCGCGACGGCGTTCGACCTCCCGTTCACCGACCCGGCGGAGGCGGAACCGGTCGACGGCAACGGGCCGGGTTATCCGGTCGCGGTGGACGCCCCCGACGCGTGCCCGGTGTTCGCCGCCTGCTCGGTCACCGGCTTCGACCCGCTGGCGGTGACCCCGGGCTGGCTCGTGCGCCGCGTGCAGCTGGCCGGGATGCGCCCGATCTCGCTCGCGGTCGACGTCACGAACTACGTCATGCTCGAGCTCGGGCAGCCGATCCATGGCTACGACCGCGACCGGTTGACGGGGCCGATCGTCGTGCGCCGGGCAGGCCATGGTGAGCGGCTCCGGACCCTCGACGGGACCACTCGCAAGCTGCACCGGGAGGACCTGCTCATCACTGATGACTCCGGTCCGATCGGCCTGGCCGGCGTGATGGGCGGCGAGGCCACCGAGATCGGGCCGCAGACCACCGACCTGGTGATCGAGGGCGCGCACTTCGCGCCGGTCCCTGTCGCCAGGACGGCGCGGCGGCACAAGCTGCCCTCGGAGGCGTCAAAGCGGTTCGAGCGCGGAGTCGACCCGCTGCTGCCGGTCGTGGCGGCACGGCGGGTCGCGCAGCTTCTGGTCCGGTACGGCGGCGGGCACATCGACGACGGGCACACCGTGGTCGGCACGGCGCCACCAGCACCGACGATCACGATGGCGGCGACCTTGCCGGCCGAGGTGACCGGAATGGTCATCGACGCGGAGACCGCGGCGTCCTGCCTGCGCGAGGTCGGCTGCGAGGTGAGCCCACAGGCGAGCCCAGGGGTGAGCCCGGGAGCCGGCTCGCTGATCGTGCGGCCGCCCAGTTGGCGACCCGACCTGACCGCCGGGCACGACCTCGTCGAGGAGGTCGCACGCCTCGTCGGCTACGACCGGGTCCCCTCGGCGCTCCCACCCGCGCCGGCCGGTCGCGGGCTCACCAGGGTCCAGCGGCTTCGTCGCCGGGTCGGTACGACGCTGGCAGGTGCCGGCTACGTCGAGGTGTTGAGCTACCCGTTCGTCGGGCCGGCGGACTGGGCGGCTCTCGGACTCTGCGTCGACGACCCACGCCGGCGTACCGTGCGGATAGCCAACCCGCTGTCCGACCAGGAGCCTGAGCTGCGCACCACGATCCTGCCTGGCCTGCTGCGGGCGCTGGCACGCAACGCCGGCCGGGGACAGTCGGACGCGGCGCTGTTCGAGAGCGCAGCGGTGTTCCTGCCGGACGACGGTGCGCCGACCGCGCCCGTCCTGCCGGTAGACCGACGGCCGACCGCGGCCGAGCTCATGACCCTGGAGGCGGCACTCCCGCGTCAGCCAAGGCATCTGGCAGTGGTGCTCGCCGGGCGGCGCGAGCCTTCCGGCTGGTGGGGGCCAGGACGGGCCGCCTCGTGGGCGGACGCAGTGGCAACCGTGCGCGAGCTGTCGCAGGAGCTCGGCGCCGACGTCGGGATCCGCGCCGGCGCGACGCCGCCGTGGCATCCGGGCCGTTGCGCCGACGTCGTCCTTGCCGGCACGGTCATCGGCCACGCCGGCGAGCTGCACCCGAACGTGTGCAAGGCGTACGGCGTGCCTGCGCGCACCGCCGCTGCCGAGATCGACCTGGACGCGCTGCTCGCGGCCGCGCCCCTGATCGCGGCCGCGCCCGCCTTCTCCACGTTCCCGGTGGCGAAGGAAGATGTCGCACTCGTCGTGGCGCAGAACGTGCCGGCCGGCGAGGTCCTGGAGGCACTGCGCGGTGGTGCCGGGAGGCTGCTCGAGAGCATCCGCCTGTTCGACGTCTACACCGGTGCGCAGATCGAGCCCGGCAAGAAGTCGTTGGCGTTCGCACTGCGCTTCCGGGCCACCGACCGCACCTTGACCGAGGCCGAGACCGCGACCGCCCGGGACGCCGCGGTGGCGGCGGCGATGGCCCGCTGCGGTGCGGTACCGCGCTCGTGACACGCCATTTCCTGCGTGACGACGACCTCTCCGCCCGCGAGCAGGGCGAGGTGCTCGCCTTGGCCGACACACTCAAACGGGACCGGTTCCGGTGTCAGCCACTGGCCGGGCCACAGACCGTGGCGGTGCTCTTCGACAAGCCGTCGACCCGCACCCGCATCTCGTTCGCCGTCGCGATCGCCGACCTCGGCGGGACACCGCTCGTCATCGACATCGCGACGTCGCAGCTCGGGCGGGGCGAGCCGGTCGAGGACACCACGAGGGTGCTCCACCGGCAGGTCGCCGCAATAGCGTGGCGCACCTTCGGCCAGGAGCGGATCGAGTCGATGGCCGCCGTCTCACAGGTCCCGGTAGTCAACGCGCTCACCGACCGGTTCCATCCGTGTCAGCTGCTGGCCGACCTCCAGACGATCCGTGAGCACCACGGCACGCTGACCGGTCTGCGACTGACCTATCTCGGCGACGGCGCCAACAACATGGCCCACTCCTACCTGCTCGCGGGGGCCACAGCCGGGATGCACGTCACCGTCGGCTCACCCGACGAGCTGCGTCCGGACTCCGACGTCCTGCAGCGGGCGGCCGCCATCGCGGCCGAGACCGGCGGATCGGTTCGTCATGTCGTCGACCCCCGTGACTCGGTCGAGGGGGCCGACGCCATCGCCACCGACACCTGGGTGTCCATGGGTAAGGAGAGCGACGCCCGGGAGCACGTGCAGCGATTGACCCCGTACGCCGTCGACGCGACGGCGCTCGCGCACGCCTCCCCGGCTGCGGTGGTGCTGCACTGCCTGCCCGCCTACCGCGGCATGGAGATCAGCCCCGATGTCATGGACGGCCCGCAGAGCGTGGTCTGGGACCAGGCGGAGAACCGTCTGCACGTGCAGAAGGCGCTCCTGGTGTGGCTGCTCGACCGCGCCGCAACAGCCACCGGATCCCCCACTGGCCCCGACACGTCTGAGGAGCCCCCATGAGCGAACGCGTCGTACTCGCATACTCGGGAGGGCTCGACACCTCCGTGGCCATCGGCTGGCTGAGCCAGCAGACCGGTGCGGACGTGATCGCCGTCGCCGTCGACGTCGGCCAGGGCGGCGAGGACCTGGAGACCATCCGCAGGCGCGCACTCGGCTGCGGCGCCGTCGACGCGGTCGTCGTCGATGCCCGGGACGAGTTTGCCGACGACTACTGCCTGCCGGCGCTGAAGGCAAACGCCCTCTACATGGACCGATACCCGCTCGTCTCCGCGCTGTCCCGGCCGCTGATTGCCAAGCACCTGGTCGAGGCCGCGCGCTACCATGGTGCGACCACGGTGAGCCACGGTTGCACGGGCAAGGGCAACGACCAGGTGCGCTTCGAGGTCGGCGTCGCCGCACTCGCGCCCGACCTCCAGGTCATCGCCCCCGTGCGGGACTACGCCTGGACGCGCGACAAGGCCATCAGGTATGCCGAGGAGCACCGGCTCCCGATCGACGTGACCAAGAACTCGCCGTACTCCATCGACCAGAACGTGTGGGGGCGCGCGGTCGAGACCGGCTTCCTCGAGGACATCTGGAACGCCCCGGTCGAGGACCTGTACGCGTACACGCGGAACCCGGCAACGCCGCGCGACCCGGACGAGGTCGTCATCGGCTTCGAACACGGCGCGCCGGTGACCGTGGACGGCGAACCGGTCTCGACGCTGCAGGCGATCGAGCAGCTCAACGACCGGGGCGGCGCGCAGGGCGTCGGGCGGCTCGACGTCGTCGAGGACCGCCTGGTCGGCATCAAGAGCCGCGAGGTCTACGAGGCGCCGGGCGCGCTGGTCCTGATCACCGCGCACCAGGAGCTGGAGAGCGTCACGGTCGAGCGTGACCTGGCACGGTTCAAGAGGACGGTCGACCAGCGGTGGGGTGAGCTCGCCTACGACGGCTTGTGGTTCTCCCCGCTCGCACGCAGCCTCGCGGCGTTCGTCGAGTCCTCGCAGCGGCACGTCAGCGGCGAGATCCGGTTGACGCTGCACGCCGGCAAGGCGGTCGCCACCGGTCGTCGCAGCGCCGGCAGCCTGTACGACTACGCGCTGGCCACCTACGACGAGGGTGACAGGTTCGACCAGTCGATGGCCAGGGGCTTCGTCGAGCTGTGGGGTCTGCCGAGCAGGTTGGCCTCCCGGCGCGACGCCCGGCTGGCGGGAGAGCAGTGAGGGCCGAGAACCGCTCCCGGCTGTGGGGCGGACGTTTCCACGTCGAGCCGTCGCAGGCACTCACCGAGCTCTCGCGCTCGACTTCGTTCGACTGGCGGCTCGCCCGCTACGACCTGGCTGGATCCAGGGCGCACGCCCGGGCTCTGCATCGGGCCGGCCTGCTCGACGACGAGGCGCTGCCCTTGTTGCTCGCCGGGATCGAGGAGCTCGACGCCGCCGTGGCCGACGGCACGTTCGGCCCGCAACCGCAGGACGAGGACGTGCACAGCGCACTGGAGCGGGGCCTGGTGGAGCGGCTCGGAGCCGACCTCGGAGGCCGGCTACGCGCCGGGCGTTCCCGCAACGACCAGGTTGCCACCCTGTTCCTGCTGTATCTGCGCGACCATGCCCGGGTCCTCGCCGGGCTCGCGCTGGAGCTGGTGCGGGCGCTGGCCGAGCAGGCCGAGCGACACCATGTCGTGCCGATGCCGGGCCGCACCCACCTGCAGCACGCCCAGCCTGTGTTGCTCTCGCACCACCTGCTGGCGCACGCCTGGCCGCTGGTGCGCGACGTGGAGCGGCTCCGGGACTGGGATCGGCGCGTCGCCGTCGCCTCGCCGTACGGGTCGGGCGCGCTGGCGGGCTCGTCCCTCGGGCTCGACCCCCGCCTGGTCGCGGTCGAGCTGGGCTTCGAGGACTCCACCCCAAACTCCATCGACGGCACCGCGGCGCGAGACGCCGTCGCGGAGTTCGCCTTCGTCGCGGCGATGATCGGTGTCGACCTCTCCCGCCACGCCGAGGAGGTGGTGCTCTGGGCGACCCAGGAGTTCGGCTTCCTCGAGCTCGACGAGGCCTACTCCACCGGGTCGAGCATCATGCCGCAGAAGAAGAACCCCGACATCGCCGAGCTCGCCCGCGGCAAGGCGGGGCGGCTCGTGGGCAACCTGGCCGGGCTGCTCACCACGCTCAAGGCGCTGCCGCTGGCCTACAACCGCGACCTGCAGGAGGACAAGGAGCCGGTCTTCGACTCCGTCGACACGCTCGAGCTGCTGCTTCCGGCGTACACCGGGATGGTGCGGACGCTCCGCTTCCAGCCGCAGCGGCTGACCGCGCTCGCCCCCGAGGGCTTCTCCCTCGCCACCGACGTCGCCGAGTGGCTGGTGCGGCAGGGGATGCCGTTCCGCGACGCGCACGAGGTGGCCGGGGCCTGCGTGCGGGCCTGTGAGCAGCGCCGGATCGGGCTCGACCAGCTCAGCGACGAGGACCTGAGCGAGATCTCCCAGGACCTGCGCCCCGAGGTGCGGACGGTGCTGGCGGTGTCCGGCTCGATCGCGGCCCGCAGCGAACGCGGCGGCACCGCTGCTGCGCGGGTCGAGGAGCAGCTGGCCGAGCTGCGGACGCGTAGCTCGGCCCTCGAGGTCTGGGCCGCACCGGCGTGACCCCTGCTCCGGCGTTCTTCACCCGGCCGGCGCTCGAGGTCGCGCAGGACCTGCTCGGAGCGGTCCTGACGTCCACGCTGCCGGCGGGTCGGGTGGCGGTGCGGGTGAGCGAGGTCGAGGCGTACGACGGTGCGAACGACCCCGGCTCACATGCGTTTCGGGGGCGCAGCACCCGCAACGCGGTGATGTTCGGCCCACCGGGTCACGTCTACGTCTACTTCAGCTACGGCATGCACTGGTGCATGAACGTCGTCTGCGGCGCTGAAGGGACCGCAGCAGCCGTGCTCCTGCGCGCGGGTGAGGTCATCGACGGAGTGGACCTGGCCCAGCAGCGGCGCGGCCAACGTGTGGCCGAGCGAGACCTTGCCCGCGGCCCGGCACGCCTTGCCCAGGCACTCGGCGTCACCGGAGTGCTGAACGGCGCCGACCTGGCCACCGGCCGGCTGCGGCTGCGGCTGCCGGCTACCAGCGCCGACCACGTGTCGACCGGTCCGCGGGTGGGGCTGAGCCGAGGGGCAGAGCTGCCCTGGCGGTTCTGGGTCAGCGGGAGCGGCTTCGTCTCCGCCTATCGCGCTGCGGCGCGATAGGCGGTGCCCGGACCGATCCGCTGCCTGCCGCGACGCCGTCATGCGGCAGGGTGGCTACTTGACACACCAGTGGAGGAGGCCGTGACGGTGAGCGCGCAGGACGACGTACTCGACGATCTCGAGTGGCGTGGGCTGATCGCGCAGTCGACCGATCTCGACGCGCTGCGCCACGAGATGGCGACCGGTCCGATCACGGTGTACGTCGGTTTCGACCCTAGTGCGCCGAGCCTTCACTTCGGCAGTCTGCTGCAGCTGCTCACGGTGCGCCGGCTGCAGGCCGCCGGACACCGTCCGCTCGTCCTCGTCGGTGGTGCGACCGGGCTCATCGGCGACCCCAAAGAGAGCGCCGAGCGGGTGCTCAACCCGAAACAGACCGTGGCGAGGTGGACCGAGAAGCTACGCGAGCAGGTGGGCCGCTTCGTCAACTTCGACGGTGCACACGGCGCGGAAGTCGTCGACAACTACGAGTGGACGTCGGGTCTGTCCACGATCGACTTCCTGCGCGACATCGGCAAGCACTTCCCGGTCAACCGGATGCTCGACCGTGAGGCGGTGCGCGCCCGGCTGGACACGGGCATCAGCTACACCGAGTTCAGCTACGTACTGCTGCAGTCGATGGACTACCTCGAGCTGTTCCGCCGGCACGGGTGTCGGTTGCAGACCGGCGGCAGTGACCAGTGGGGCAACATCACCGCTGGTGTGGAGCTCGTACGCCGGGTCGAGGGCGAACGGGTGCATGCGCTGGCGACGCCCTTGGTGACAAAGGCCGACGGAACAAAGTTCGGCAAGACCGAGTCCGGGACCGTGTGGCTGGACGCCGAGATGACGTCGCCGTACGCGTACTACCAGTTCTGGTTCAACAGCGACGACCGTGACGTGGTGCAGCTCCTGAAGTACTTCACCTTCCGCAGCCGGGAGGAGGTCGCAGACCTCGCCGAGCAGACGGCGCAGCGCCCGCAGGCCCGGGTGGCGCAGCGTGCTCTCGCCAGCGACGTCACCGCCCTGACGCACGGTCCGGAGGAGACACGTCGGGTGCAGGCGGCCGCGGCGGCGCTGTTCGGCTCCGGGGAGCTGCGGTCCCTCGACGAACGGACACTGCGCGCGGCGCTCACCGAGGCGGGGTGCCGCTGCATTCAGGCGGGGGAGACGATGCCGGCCGTGGTCGACCTGTTGGTGGCCACGGAGCTCGCGCCGAGCAGGTCTGCGGCCAGGCGCACGATCGTCGAGGGCGGTGCCTACCTGAACAACGAACGGGTGGCCGAATCCGATGCGGTGGTGGAGCCCAGGCAGCTGCTGCACGGTCGCTTCGCCGTGCTCCGCAAGGGCAAGCGCACGGTAGCCGGGGTGGAGCTGCTGCATGACACCGGTGCGGGGACCGGGTGACCTCGGCTTACGTCGGACTGGCTTGTCTTGCGCTTGCTCCGTGCGTAGGCTTGCCCGAGTCGCCAGGGAGCGGCGGGACGCAAGGTCACGAGACCGGGCGGCCGGCCCCAGGCGGACCCTCCCGCCACGCCATTGCACCGCGGTGGTCTCCGGCACGGCCGTCGGCCGAGCCGGACCGCTGAGGCCGGTTTCGTGGGCGGGAGGCGGACCGGTACAGAGCGACCGAGTTGAGTTGACGGTGCGGTCGTCGAGCCGGTAAGTTTGGTCAGGTTGCCCCGACGTGAGGCCGATGGGCCTGACGACGGTGTGCGTTCGATCCTTGAGAACTCAACAGCGTGCCAAAAGTCGACGAAGACAGTAACGCCCCGTCGGCAGGATGCGAGGGCCTTCTGGCGCCTCGGTTTCTGCCCACGGTTCCTTTGGTAAGAAACATGTCCTCCTCGGAGGACAACTCTTGCCGGGATACTCCGTTTGGTCGGTTCCTCGCTTCGGCGAGACCAACAAATTTCAACGGAGAGTTTGATCCTGGCTCAGGACGAACGCTGGCGGCGTGCTTAACACATGCAAGTCGAGCGGTAAGGCTCCTTCGGGAGTACACGAGCGGCGAACGGGTGAGTAACACGTGAGCAATCTGCCCTTTACACTGGAATAACCCCGGGAAACCGGGGCTAATACCGGATACGACTTCTCGCGGCATCACGAGAAGTGGAAAGCTCCGGCGGTGAAGGATGAGCTCGCGGCCTATCAGCTTGTTGGTGGGGTAATGGCCCACCAAGGCGACGACGGGTAGCCGGCCTGAGAGGGTGACCGGCCACACTGGGACTGAGACACGGCCCAGACTCCTACGGGAGGCAGCAGTGGGGAATATTGGACAATGGGCGGAAGCCTGATCCAGCAACGCCGCGTGAGGGATGACGGCCTTCGGGTTGTAAACCTCTTTCA
>JALZMX010000326.1 GCA_030857985.1 Actinomycetota bacterium
TGCGGTTCGCTGCACCCGGGCGAGGCGGCGGTCGTGGGGGATGCGACGATCTCCGACACGCAGCTCGAGGAGTCCACCGCTGCCTTCTGCTCGGTGATCCGGGCGATCAACAAGGACCAGAACAGGCCGACCGAGGACATCCCCGTGCGCACAGCCGCTCTGAGTGCGCTCAACCTGCTGGTGATCGGGGAGGGGGCCGAGCAGCTGGCCGTCGAGGAGGGGATCACGCTCACCGATGACGAGGTGCGCCGGTGGATCGAGCAACTCCCGCCGGTCTTCGACGAGCTCCCCGAGAGCGAGGCCGAAGGGGTGAACGAGACCCTGGAGTTGATCGCGCACAACAGTCTGCTGATCTCCAAGCTCGGCCGGCAGGGCGGAACCGGCGTCGACCCGGCGGCCGCCTCCGAACGCGGCACGAAGCGGGTGCTGGCCTACCTCGAGCAGATCGATGCCGAGACCGACCCCCGCTACGGCGAGGCGATCGACACCAGTCAAGCCCCGGGCACCGGATCGTTGTCGGTCGCGATCTCGCCCGATGCCCTGCGCAGCGCGGACGTGCCGGCCCAGGGCACCGTCAGCCTCACCGAGGCAGAGACCTGCGCTTGAGCCGGAGGGTTCGCCGATGCCCCGTCTGGTGCTGCTGCAGACGAGTCCGCGAGTCGCGCCGGGGCTGCTCGGCGTCGGGGCGTGGGACCTGTTGCGCGATGCCGACCTGGTGCTGTGCGCTGATCCGGGTCCGCAGCTGAGGACCGCGGTCGAGCAGGCCGGACTCACCGTGCGTCCCAGCACCGACCCCCGTCGCGACCTGCTCGACGCCGCTGCCACTGGAGTGGTGGTGTGGCTGTCCGACCCAGACGATGACGAGGTGGAGCTGAGGTCGGCGCTCGCCGCCGAGGTCGTACGCCGGGCCGAGTCCGGTGCCGAGCCGATCGAGGTGGAGGCGTTCCCAGCGTCGTACGACCTGCCCGGCGCCTGCCTGATCGACCTGGTCGAGGTGATGGACCAGCTGCGCACCGACTGCCCGTGGGACCGGCTGCAGGACCACCGCTCGCTGGCCCGCTACCTACTCGAGGAGACCTACGAGGCGCTCGAGGCGATCGAGACAGGTGACCGGTCGCACCTGCGCGAGGAGCTCGGCGACCTGTTGGTCCAGGTGGCTTTCCACAGCCGGATCGCCGAGGAGCACTCGGACGAGCCGTGGAGCATCGACGACGTGGCCGCCGACATCGTCGTCAAGCTGGTACGTCGGCATCCGCACGTCTTCGCCGACGTGCAGGTCGCCGGCGTGGCCGAGGTCGAAGCCAACTGGGAGGAGCTCAAGGCGACGGAGAAACGGCGTGCGTCAGTCCTCGACGGAATCCCGATGGCGCTGCCGGCGCTCGCGCTCGCCGACAAGGTGCTGGGCCGGGCGTCCCGCGCCGGCGTCACCGCGGTCTCGGGGGACGGGATCGGAGCCGCGCTGCTGGACCTGGTGGTCGCCGCCCGAGCGCAGGGACTGGACGCCGAGCAGGAGCTCCGGGAGGCTGTACGACGGCTCGCCGAGCAGGTGCGCACCGCTGAAGCATGAGCCGGGAAGGCCCCAAAGGTACTGGTCTGCGACCGCTCGGATGTTATGCGCCGTGCGACCGCAGACGAATCGGGGGAGGGGACCGGCGGGCGAGCCATCCCGGCCGGTCGCGTCGTCGCGGTTAGGCTGAGCTGCGGCGACGCCGATCGCCCGGATCTCGACCCCGTCCCACCGTCAGGAGACTCAGTGGCCGCCATCGACGCCGTAGGCGCACGCGAGATCCTCGACTCGCGGGGCAACCCGACCGTCGAGGTCGAGGTGCGGCTCGACGACGACACCATCAGCCGCGCAGCGGTGCCCTCGGGCGCGTCGACCGGGCAGTTCGAGGCGGCCGAGCGGCGCGACGGAGGCCCCCGTTACGGCGGCAAGGGCGTGCAGCAGGCGGTTCTGGCCGTCCTGGACGACATCGGGCCGGCGCTGGAAGGGATGGAGGCGAGCGAGCAGCGGCTCGTCGACCAGCGGCTGCTCGATCTGGACGGCACGCCGAACAAGGCCAGGCTCGGTGCCAATGCGATCCTCGGCGTTTCGCTGGCGGTGGCGCGCGCCGCCGCCGACTCGGCCGGGCTGCCCCTGTTCCGCTATGTCGGCGGACCGAATGCGCACCTGCTCCCGGTGCCGATGATGAACATCCTCAACGGCGGCGCACACGCCGACTCAGACGTCGACGTACAGGAGTTCATGGTGGCGCCGATCGGCGCGGCGACGTTCGCCGAGGCGCTGCAGCATGGCACCGAGGTCTACCACGCGCTGAAGTCGGTGTTGAAGTCGCGCGGCCTGGCGACCGGCCTGGGCGACGAGGGCGGCTTCGCGCCCGACCTGCCGTCCAACCGCGAGGCACTCGACCTGATCGCCGCTGCGGTCGAGCAGACCGGGCTGGAGCTGGGCGACGACATCGTGCTGGCGCTCGATGTGGCCGCGACCGAGTTCTACGACGCCGAGGCGTCGGTCTACCGCTTCGAGGGCGAGGCGAGATCGGCCGAGCAGATGGCCGCCTACTACGCCGACCTGGTGCAGTCCTATCCGCTGGTGTCGATCGAGGACCCGATGAGCGAAGAGGACTGGGAGGGCTGGCGGGCGATGACGGCCGCCGCTGGCGACCGAGTGCAGATTGTCGGCGATGACCTGTTCGTCACCAACGTCGAGCGCCTGCAGCGGGGTATCGAGGAGTCGTCCGCCAACGCACTGCTGGTGAAGGTGAACCAGATCGGCACGCTCACCGAGACGCTCGACGCCGTCGACGTGGCACACCGCAGCGGCTTTCGCACCATGATGAGCCACCGTTCCGGGGAGACCGAGGACACCACGATCGCCGACCTCGCGGTGGCGACGAACTGCGGCCAGATCAAGACCGGCGCGCCCGCGCGCTCCGAACGGGTGGCCAAGTACAACCAGCTGCTGCGCATCGAGGAGGAGCTGGTCGACGCGGCCCGCTTCGCCGGCCGGCACGCCTTTCCGCGGTTCCACCGCGAGGACTGATCCCCGTCGTGGCGAGCTCCGGTCGCGGTGGCAGCCGCAGTCCCCGATCCCGGTCCTCAGCAGGGCCGGGGCGGGCTGCGTCCGCGTCGCGCCGGAGCGCGCCTGCCGTCAGGGCTTCGTCGGCTCCGGGTCGGCGGCGCATCGATCGGGACGCCGCGGGCAGCGCCGCTGGCCGGACCGCCGACCAGATCGCTGGCGGCACTGCCGGCCGCAGGGATTGGGCGCCTCGGCTGACCGGACGCTCGATCGTCGTCTGCGTCGTCCTGGCCGTGCTCCTGGTGTCCTACGCCACCAGCCTGCGGGCGTGGCTCGGGCAACGGGAGCAGATCGCCGGCCTGGAGACCGGGATCACCACCACGCAGGAGGAGTTGGCGGCGCTGCGTGAGGAGCGGCGGCGCTGGCAGGACCCGGCGTACGTCGAGGCGGAGGCCCGTCGACGTCTGGGCTGGGTGGTGCCGGGCGAGATCGGGCTACGGGTGATCGACGACGACGGGCAGGCGTGGGACGAGACCTCGAGCCTCACCGACCCGGCATCGCTTGCGGGGGCGGCCGAGCCCGACTGGTGGGACCGGGCCTACGCCAGCGTGCAGGCGGCCGGGCAGGAGCCGACGGTCCGCCGCGACGTCGCACCCCCGGCCGACCGCCTGGGTCCGGTTCGCACGGACCCGCCGAGAATGGGTCCAGCGACCACCTCACGCCTCCGCGGGGACGGGTCGGCCGGTGCCCGCTGACCGCGACCTGACCGCGCTCGCCTTGCAGCTCGGTCGGCCGCCACGCTCGATCGCGGGGGTGGCGCACCGCTGTCCGTGCGGGTTGCCCGACGTGGCGGAGACCGAGCCGCGGTTGTCCGACGGCACGCCCTTCCCGACCCTGTACTACCTGACCTGCCCACGGGCCGCCGCGCTCACCGGCACGCTCGAGGCGTCCGGTCTGATGCGCACGATGACGAAACGACTCGGCGAGGATCCCGCGCTGGCCGCGTCGTACCGCGGTGCACACGAGGCCTACATCGCCCGCCGAGCGAGCCGGCCGCCATCCGTCCCGGAGATCGCCGGCGTCTCGGCTGGCGGTATGCCGGACCGGGTCAAGTGCCTGCACGCCCTCGTGGCGCACGCGTTGGCGGCGGGGCCGGGGGTCAACCCGCTCGGCGACGAGACGCTGGCGCTGCTCGAGGACTGGTGGGCGGCCGGCCCCTGCGTCGACGTGCCCGCAGAGCCGGTGGGGAACGTGCCGTGACGCGGGTGGCGGCGATCGACTGTGGGACCAACTCCATCCGGCTGCTCGCCGCCGAGGCCGGGGCCAGCGGTCGGTTGTGTGAGCTCGACCGCAGGCTGGAGATCGTGCGACTGGGCCAGGGAGTCGACGCCACCGGGCGGTTCACCGACGAGGCGTTGGCGCGGACGTTTGCCGCCTGCGAGCGCTACGCCGAGGTGATCGCGCGGTTGCGTGTGCAGCGGGTGCGCTTCTGCGCCACCTCGGCCGCGCGTGACGCCGCCAACGTCGCCGAGTTCTCCGCCGGGGTCACAGCGTGCCTCGGGGTGTCCGTCGAGGTGCTCAGTGGAGCGGAGGAAGCGGCCCTGTCGTACGACGGAGCGACCCGCGAGCTCGACCCGGCCGAAGGGGTACCCCCGCCCCACCTCGTCGTCGACATCGGTGGCGGCTCGACCGAGTTCGTGCTCGGCGACGGGCACGGGCGGGTGCGGGCGGCGCAGTCGGTCGACGTCGGGTCGGTGCGGATGACCGAGCGACACCTTGCCGGTGACCCACCTGGTCCGGAAGAGATCGCCGCGGCGGCCCGCGACATCGATGCCACCCTCGACACGCTCGACGTGTCGTTGAGCGACGCGCGGACGCTGGTCGGCGTGGGAGGCACGGTGACCACGGTCGCGGCGATGGTGCTGGGCCTGTCGACCTATGACTCGGCCCGGATCCACCTGGCCAGGCTGCTGGTGTCCGATGTCGAGGACGCCGTAGACCGGCTGCTCGCGATGACGCGGCAGCGGCGTCGCACGCTGGGTTTCATGCATCCGGGTCGGGCTGACGTGATCGGTGCCGGCGCCCTGGTGCTGCAGCGCGTGCTGAGCCGGATGGTGCCGACACTGGGGGCGCCGCGGCTCGTGGTCAGCGAGCACGACATCCTCGACGGCATCGCCTGGTCCCTGCTGTGACCGGCCTGCTGTGACCGGCCTGCTGTGACAGGTGTGCTGTGACTGGGCCGGCCGCTGACGGGGGAGCGCTGCCGCATCCCGCGACCGGCCAGCGGTTCGTGAGCCCGGTCCCACCGGGAACCGGCTGGCCGGAGGACCCGGCCGACCCCGCCACCCCCGTCGCCACCGACGCGGCCAGCGTGGTGGACCTCTCGAGCACCGCCGACCTGACCCAGGCCTGCGCCCGGATGTCGGTCTGCCGCGCGTGTGCCCGGCTGGTGCAGTGGCGCGAGGAAGTCGCGCGCGACAAGCGACGGGCATACGCTGCTCAGCCGTACTGGGGCCGGCCGATCGCCGGCTGGGGAGCGCCGAAGCCGCGCATCCTCATCGTCGGACTCGCACCGGCTGCGCACGGTGGCAACCGCACCGGCCGCGTCTTCACCGGGGACCGCTCCGGCGACTGGCTGTTCGCGTCGCTGCACCGCGTCGGCCTGGCGACGCAGCCGATCAGCAGCCACGCCGGTGACGGGCAGCGGCTGGTCGACACCCGAGTGGTGGCCGCGGTGCGCTGTGCGCCGCCGGACAACAAGCCGACGATCACCGAGCGGGACACCTGCCAGCCGTGGCTGCACCGCGAGATCGGGCTGGTCGCGAACTCCGTGCGGTGCGTCGTCTGTCTCGGGTCCTACGGCTGGGCGGCCGCACTACGGGCGTTCCGGGCGCTGGGGTTCGACGTACCCCGGCCGGCGCCGAGATTCGGACACGCGGTGGACGCCGCCGTCCACCGATCTGACGGCGTGGCCGTGACGTTGCTGGGCTGCTACCACCCCAGCCAGCAGAACACCTTCACCGGCAAGCTCACCGAAGCGATGCTCGACGCCGTACTGCTCCGAGCTCGTGAGGACGCCGCCATCGACCGCTTGTGAAAACTTTCACGAATGCTCTATGCTGGATAGGTACGACGGCCTTGGAGGTGCTGCACACACGATGACCGGCCCGCACATCCTGATCGCCGGCGGCGGCTATGTCGGCATGTACACCGCGCTGGGATTGCAGAAGTCCCTGCGCCGCGGCGAGGCGCGCGTCACCGTCGTCGACCCGCGCCCCACCATGACCTACCAGCCGTTCCTGCCCGAGGCCTCGGCAGGGAGCCTGGAACCGCGGCACGTGGTGGTGCCGCTGCGCCGCACGCTGCGGCGGACCGACGTGCTCACCGGACGGCTGACCGGGCTCGACCATGCCCGCAAGGTGGCGACCGTCGAGCCCCGTGAGGGTGCGCCGTACGAGGTCGCCTACGACATCTTCGTCGCCGCGCTCGGGTCGGTCGCCCGCACCTTGCCGATCCCCGGCCTGGCCGAGCAGGCGGTCGGGTTCAAGCAGATCGAGGAGGCAATCCACCTGCGCAACTGCGTCCTGGACCGCCTCGACGCGGCCGGGTCGACCACCGACGTGGACACCCGGCGGCGGGCGCTGAGCTTCGTCTTCGTGGGCGGCGGGTACGCCGGCATCGAGGCGCTCGCCGAGCTGGAGGACATGGCCCGCTACGCCACCCGGTACTACGACGACGTCCGGCCGGACGACATGCGCTGGGTGCTCGTCGAGGCGGCCGACCGGATCCTGCCCGAGGTGGGGCCGGAGATGGGCCGCTACACCGTCGACGAGCTGCGCAAGCGTGGCATCGAAGTGCGGCTGGAGACGCGGCTGGAGTCGTGCGTGGACGGCTTCGTCGAGCTGTCCGACGGGGAGAAGTTCGAGGCGGACACGATCGTGTGGACGGCTGGCGTCAAGGCGCACCCGGTGCTGACGCAGACCGATCTGCCGCTGGACGAGAAGGGCCGGGTCAAGGCGTTACCCAGCCTCGTCGTCGAGGGGACGAGCGATGCCTGGGCGGCCGGTGACTGCGCCGCCGTACCCGATCTGACCGCCGCTGCCGGCCAGCTGTGCAGCCCCAGCGCACAGCACGCGGTCCGGCAGGCGCGGCTGCTGGCGGCCAACATCGTCCGGTCGCTGCGCGGCGAGCCACTGCGCGACTACGCACACAAGCACGCCGGCTCGGTCGCGAGCCTGGGCCTGCACAAGGGCGTGGCCCAGGTGTACGGCGTGAAGCTCAAGGGCTGGCCGGCCTGGTTCATGCACCGCACCTATCACATGTCCCGGATGCCGACCTTCAACAAGAAGGCACGGGTGGTGCTCGACTGGACCCTCGCGCTCTTCTTCCGCCGCGAGGTCGTCTCGCTCGGCTCGCTGCAGCGGGCTCGCGAGGAGTTCGAGCGCGCCAGCCGCTGACCCCCGCGCCCCGCCCCTTCGCCCCGAGGTTGCGCAACAGCCCCGCCCCTTCGCCCCGAGGTTGCGCAACAGCCCCGCCCCGGGTCGGCGTAGGATGCCGCCGCGCCTGCCCCCGTAGCCCAATCGGCAGCAGGCAAGGTGCTTAAACCACCTACAGTGTGGGTTCGAGTCCCACCGGGGGCACCGAACCGTCCGGGGGACGGCGAGCTCCGTCGGCTCCCGGAATCCTCAGCAGCGGGACGTCGTTGTCATGAGCAACCGGTCGCTAGAATGGGTGGCAAGCACCCCAACGTGGGTCATGGAGGATCAGATGCAGAGCAGCAACCCCGTCTTCGCCAGAAGCCAGGGCTTCAATGGTCGCAGCGCGGCGCCGCAGGCCACCACCACCGGCGGCTACCCCACCTATCCCGGCGCGGGTCCTACCGGAGGCTACGGTCAGCGACCGCAGGGCGGTGACAGCGACCCCTCGACCTGGCAGACCGGGACCGGTGGCCCGAGTGTCGACCTGGCCCGGATGACGATCGACTCGGTCGTGCAGAAGACCGGGCTGACCCTGGTCCTGCTCGTACTCTCGGCCGCGGCCACCTGGATCCTCAGCCCCGACCAGATGACTTCGGGGCTGTACTCGCTGTGGATCGGTGCCGCGCTCGTCGGTATCGGGCTCGCGTTCGCCGTGTCGTTCAAGAAGGTCGTCAGCCCGGCGCTCGTCATCGCCTACGCGCTGGTCGAAGGCATCTTCATCGGCGCGGCCAGCAAGTTCTTCGAGATGATGTGGTCCGGCATCGTGGTCAACGCGGTGCTCGGGACCCTGGTGGCATTCGGGTCCACGCTGGCGGCGTACAAGTTCTTCAACATCCAGGTCACGCCGAAGTTCCGCAAGTTCGTCACGATCGCGGTGATGGGCTTCTTCGCCGCGGTGATGCTCGACTTCGTGCTCGGCTTCTTCGGTGCCAGCTTCGGCTTCAACGCGCTCGACGGCCCCTTCGCGCTGGTGATCACTCTGGTCGGGCTCCTGCTCGGCATCTTCATGCTGATCCTCGACTTCGACTACGTCGAGAAGGGCGTGGCCGTCGGGTTGCCCGAGATCGAGTCGTGGCGGGCCGCGTTCGGTCTCACCGTCACGCTGGTCTGGATCTACATCGAGATGCTGCGGCTGATGGCCATCCTGCGCGGTAGCGACTGACCAACGCCGTACGGCGGCCGACGCCTGCGACCGCCGGTGAAGCAGTAGCGTCGGTTGCCGACCGTGCGGTCGCTCAGGCGACCAGGCGGTCGGATTGCCGACGGGTGGAGACGGATGGCCAGCAGAGGGCGAGCGGGTGTGTCGCTCGCGCAGCAGGTGGCTACTGGAAGGCGCGGGCGGCCTTGCGCAGGTTGTGCTCGTGCGCGATCGCGGTCGCATAACCGTGTGAGAGGCCGTACTCGTCACGCAGCCAGCTCACCCGCTCGGCGAACCTCAACATGCCGGGACCCTGGTCGATCTGGCCCAGCCACTCCTTCATGTCACGTCCGGTGGCCGAGGGGATCCGCTCGACCAGTTGCCGATGTGTCTCTTCGGAGTGGTGTAGGGCCATGGTTGCCTCCGCGGGGTCGGGGGGTGCGTAGGTCGAGCGTGCCCCAACGGGGACGTCGGCACAAGTGGTCACCTCGGGCCACCCCGGTGCAGCCTCAGGAGAGTCCGCCGGCCGTCTCCGGCTCCGATTCGTGGTCCGACTCCCGTGCCGCCTCCTGCTCCTCCTCCAGCCGATCGACAGCCGGCAGTGGACGGCGTCGGCGGTGCCGCAGGGCGACCCAGAGACCCCGGGGACCACGCCGGCGACCGTCGACCTCGGCCGGTGCTACCTCGGTACCGGCCGCCCCGACCGCCTCGGCAGCGGCGTAGGCCACCGGCATCACGCCCTCCCCGCGGTAGCTCTGCGGCGCCTCCTGGGCCTCGGGGACGAGCCCGAGGGCGGCGGCGAGCGTCGGCAGCATCGCGCTCGCCAGGCTCTCGTACCCGGCCGCCGACGGGTGGAACCGGTCCAGGCCGAACAGCTCCGCCGGTGCCGCGTCGAACTCCGGACCGAGGATGGAACCCAGCGATACCGAGCGGCCGCCGGCCTCGACCACCACGATGGTCTGAGCCGCAGCCAGCCGCCTGCTCCACAGCCGGGCCACCTGTCGCAGTGGCGGCGAGATCGGTCGTACGGTGCCGAGATCGGGGCAGGTGCCGACCACGACCGCGCAGCCGGCGTCACGCAGCCGGCGTACCGCCTGCTCGAGGTAGCGCACCGACTGCGACGGCCGCACCGTGTGCGTCACGTCGTTGGCGCCGACGATGATCGCGACCACATCCGGTTCGGTGGTCAGCGCCCGGTCGGTCTGCGCGTCGAGGTCCTTGGACTCCGCCCCGACGGCCGCGTCGACGACGACGCGCACCGGTCGCTGGGCGAGTTCGGCGAGGCCCGCGGCCAGCAACGCACCGGTGGTCTCGTCCGCGTCTGCCATCCCGTAGCCGCAGGCGGCGGAGTCGCCGAGCACGGAGAGCCTGATCGCGTGGCCCGGCAAACCTCGCCCGTACACGCCGCTGGAGTTAGGCGGCGGTGTGTCACGCCTTCCGATGACGTGGCGGGCGAACTTCGCCTGTGCCCGCAGCAGCCCGTAGAACGAGCCGCCGAGCAGACCGAGCCCGCCACCTCCGAACGCGGCGGCGGCGGCCAGCCTGCGCGCCGCCGATGCCTTGCTCACCCCTGCGTCTCCCGTCGGTCGAGGGAAGTTCCGAGCCACTGTACGTCGGACATAGGCTGCCTCCGTGGACTACGTAGACTCCCTGCTCGAGCTCGTCGGCGACACCCCGCTGCTGCGGTTGCACAAGGTGACTGACGGGACCCGGCCCACCGTGCTCGCCAAGCTGGAGCACCTCAACCCCGGTGGCAGCGTGAAGGACCGCATCGCGCTGCGCATGGTCGAGGCGGCCGAGGCGGAGGGCTCGTTGCGGCCTGGCGGCACCATCGTCGAGCCCACGTCCGGCAACACCGGGGTGGGCCTCGCCATCGTGGCGCAGGCCAGGGGATACAGCTGCGTCTTCGTCTGTCCCGACAAGGTCAGCGAGGACAAACGCAACGTACTTGCGGCGTACGGCGCGCAAGTTGTCGTGTGCCCGACCGCGGTGGAGCCTGAACACCCCGACTCCTACTACTCGGTCTCCGACCGGCTCGTGGGCGAGATCGACGGCGCGTGGAAGCCGGACCAGTACTCGAACCCGAACAACCCGCGCTCGCACTACGAGCAGACCGGCCCTGAGATCTGGAAGCAGACCGAGGGCCGCATCACCCACTTCGTCACCGGCGTGGGCACCGGCGGCACGATCAGCGGGACCGGCCGATTCCTGAAGGAGGTCAGCGACGGCCGGGTGCAGATCGTGGGCGCCGACCCGGAGGGCTCCGTCTACTCCGGCGGCACCGGGCGGCCGTACCTCGTCGAAGGGGTGGGCGAGGACTTCTGGCCCAGCGCCTACGACACCGAGATCGCTGACCGCATCATCGCCGTCTCCGACAAGGACTCCTTCGTCACCACCCGGCGGCTGGCGCGCGAGGAGGCCCTGCTGGTGGGCGGGTCGTCCGGGATGGCGGTGGCCGCGGCGGTGCGCCTCGCGCACGAGGTCGACGACCCGGACGCGGTGATCGTGGTGCTGCTGCCCGACAGTGGTCGCGGTTACCTCGCCAAGGTTTTCGACGACGACTGGCTCTCGCACTACGGCTTCCTGCCGCCGGCGGACGAGCAGACGGTGGGCGAGGTGCTGTCAGCCAAACCAGGTGGGGTGCCGGCTCTGGTGCACACGCATCCCAACGAGACCATCGCCGAGGCGGTACAGATCCTGCGCGAGTACGGCGTCTCGCAGATGCCGGTCGTGCGGGCCGAACCACCGGTCATGGCGGCCGAGGTCGCCGGGTCAGTGGTGGACCGCGATCTGCTCGACGCATTGTACGCCGGACGCGCCCGGCTGGCCGACCGGGTCGAGGACCACATGTCGGCAGCGCTGCCGTCCATCGGCGCGGGTGAACCGGTTCGTGACGCGGTGAGCACGCTCGAGGGTGGTGCTGCCGCGTTGCTGGTGCTCGAGGACGGCAAGCCGATCGGCGTCGTCACCCGCCAGGACCTGCTCGGCTTCATCGCCGCCGGTTGACCCACCCTCCGCGCCGAGGTTGCGCAAACAGCACCGTTCTTTCGCATCGAGGTTGCGCACCAGCACCCTGTGCGCTGCTCCCCGACCGCGCTGGCGGTACTGATCCGCAACCTCGGCGGGAAAATATGGTGCTGACGCGCAACCTCGGCGGGACGAAGCGGTGCTGACGCGCAACCTCGGCGGGAAGAGGCGCGGGGGGTTGGTCAGCTCTCGGTGACGCCGAGGCCGACCGGGCAGGACACACCGGTGCCGCCGATCCCGCAGTAGCCGAACGGGTTCTTCGCGAGGTACTGCTGGTGGTGATCCTCGGCGTAGAAGAACCTGTCGAGCGGCGCGATCTCGGTGCTGATGTCGCCGTAGCGGCGCTGGCTCAGAGCCTGCTGGTAGGACGCCCGTGACGCCTCGGCCAGCTGCTGCTGCGAGTCGTCGGTGTAGTAGATCGCCGAACGGTACTGGGTGCCTCGGTCGTTGCCCTGCCGCATGCCCTGCGTGGGGTCATGTGCCTCCCAGAACGTGCGCAGCAGGTCGGCGTACGACACCACTGCGGGGTCGTGGACCACCCGCACCACCTCGGTGTGCCCGGTGCGCCCGCTGCACACCTCCTCGTACGTCGGGTGCGGCGTCGAGCCACCGGCATACCCGGCGGCCGTCGACCAGACGCCGGGCAGCTCCCAGAACTTGCGCTCGGCACCCCAGAAGCAGCCCATCCCGAACACCGCCTCCGCCATGCCGTCGGGCACCGGGGTCTCGATCGGGTTGCCGAGCACCGTGTGCCGGTCACCGACCGGGAAGGGGCGGACGTCGCGACCGGCCAGGGCCTGCTCGGGGCTCGGCAGCGAGGTCTTGGACCGCGAGAAGATCATGTCCGGTCCAACCCGTCCCGCGCCGCGGCCATTCCCGCACCGGCGGCTAACCTCCACCCCATGACCGACCCGACGAGCAGCACAGGCACCGACGACACGCTGGGCTTCGAGACCCGGGCGATCCATGCCGGCCAGGAGCCGGATCCGCTCACCGGGGCCGTTATCCCGCCCATCTACGCGACCAGCACCTACAAGCAGGACGGAGTCGGCGGACTGCGTGGCGGTTACGAGTACTCCCGGACCGCCAACCCCACCCGAACCGCGCTCGAGGCATGCCTCGCGTCGCTGGAGCAGGGCAGCCGCGGGCTGGTCTTCTCCAGCGGGATGGCAGCCGAGGACACCCTGGTGCGTGCGGTGTGCCGGCCAGGCGACCACGTGGTGATCCCGAACGACGCGTACGGCGGGACCTACCGCCTCTTCGCCACCGTGCTGAAGTCCTGGGGGCTCGAGCACAGCATCGCGCCGGTCGCCGACACAGACGCGGTCCGCGCCGCGGTCGAGCCGGGCCGCACCAAGCTCGTCTGGGTGGAGACGCCGACCAACCCGCTGCTCGGTATCGCCGACCTTGCAGCGCTGGCCGAGGTGGCACACGGCGCCGGTGCCCTGCTCGTCGTCGACAACACCTTCGCTTCGCCTTACCTGCAGCAGCCGATCCTCCTCGGGGCCGATGTCGTGGTGCACTCGACCACGAAGTACTGCGGGGGTCACTCCGACGTGGTCGGCGGTGCGCTGATCGTCGACGACGAGGA
>JALZMX010000006.1 GCA_030857985.1 Actinomycetota bacterium
GCTGGCTGCGCGAGCAGTGGAAGGGCCACCTCGTCGTCAAGGGAGTCCAGTCGGTGGATGATGCACGAAAGATCGCCGCTGAGGGAGCCGATGCGATCGTCGTCTCCAACCACGGTGGGCGGCAGCTAGACCGTGCACCGGTTCCGTTTCACCTGCTCCCAGACGTCGTACGTGCCGTGGGCGGCGACGTCGAGGTCTTCCTCGACACCGGGATCATGTCTGGCGCGGACATCGTTGCTGCTTTCGCCCATGGGGCCCGCTTCACTCTGATCGGGCGGGCCTACCTGTACGGGCTCATGGCAGGTGGGCGTGCCGGCGTCGACCTTGCGATCGAGATCCTGTCGGGCGAAGCTGCACGCACGATGCGCCTCCTCGGGGTCAGCTCCGTTGAGGAGTTGACCCCTGAGCACGTCATCCAGCTGCACCGACTGGCTCCGCGGCCACTCTGACTGGCGCACGCGACGGACTCGGCGACGCGTCGACATCCCGGCGTGCGGTTCCATGTAACCCTGGCGTGGCGCCTATCGCCAGATTCTGCGGGGAGATCATCTTCCCCATCACGCCACCGCAAGAGTTTGCCGCGGCGAGCAGCACCGGGTCGAGCCCCTGCCTTGACCGTCGGACACCTCCTCAAACGTGCTCTTTCGGCGCCCTCCAGGTGAAGTCCGAGCCGGTGACGGAAACGCCCAGCCAGCCGAGGATGGGAGACAGGACTACGAAGACGCCGCCCGCTCCGGCCAGGAACAAGCCCAGCGTGGTCGTCTGCCCCGACTGCTTCGTGACGTACGCCCGCGCGAGCACTGCCATCACCGTGCACCGTTGACCGTCAGAAGGTCGGTGACGAGACCTGTGGCTTCCTGTGAGAGCGCCGGTGCGATCTCGAGGACGCGCTCGGTGGTGAGTCGGCCAGACGGCCCCGAAACCGAGATTGCCAGCGACACCGGCGCACCCCGGACGGGAACCGCGACGCAGCGTACGCCCTGCTCCTGCTCTCCGTGGTCGACCGCAAACCCTACGGCGCGGATCCGGTGAATCTCAGCGACCAGCGCGTCTGGGCTAGTGATCGTGTGCTCGGTCTGCGCCGGCATCCCGGTACGGCCCACGATCTGGCGCACCTTGTCGTCCTCGAGCGTTGACAGCAGCGCCTTGCCCACCCCGGTGCAGTGCGGCAGGACTCGCCGGCCGACTTCAGTGAACATCCGCACCCAATGCCGAGATGGCGACTGCGCGACGTAGACGACCGCGTCGCCTTCAAAGATCGCCATGTTGGCGGTCTCCCCGGTCTCCTCCACCAGCCTGGACAATCGTGGCATCGCCCAGGAGCCGAGCATCCGGCTCGCGGACTCGCCCAGCCGGATGAGTCCTGGCCCAAACGTGTAGCGCCGGTTCTGATCCTGGCGGACATACCCGCGGCTGACCATGGACTGCAGTAACCGGTGAATCGTGGGCAGCGGCAGCCCGGATCGGACAGCCAACTGCGAGACACCAGTCGAGCCACCCTCGTCTGCGATCAGTTCCAGCAGATCGAAGGCACGCTCCAGTGACTGCACGCCACCGCTGCGTGACGAGGCTGCCAATGTCTCCTCCCAGAAGGACATCCGTGGGCCGATTCCGCAATACGGAAATTATCACACCGGCCCAGCGCTAGGAGTCAACGGCAGCGTCGCACGCGAGCCCGTGTCGCCGGGGATCGACCTCACCCCGGGGCACGGTCCGGTCGCGGTCTCAAAGCTCCCGCCTCCCTGTTGCCTCACGTCAAGATGCCCGGGAAGGGGTCTTCGTTGCCTCACCAGTAGGTGCCCGCGTAGGTGAGGGCGGTTTCACGGGTAGTTTCGTCGGCTGATACTTGGCCTTGACCAGGTCGAGGAGCTGGTCTTGGAGGTCGAGCAGGTCGCGTCGGATCTGCGCCGGGTTCAGGCTCTCGTACTCTCGGGTCAGGGCGGTCTTGACCTTCTCTTGGAGATCCCCGGGTCGGCCAGGACCCGCTGGTACGGCGTGGCGGCGGTGTCGTAGCGTTTGGTCACCTTCGCACCCACACGATGCTTCTCCACCAGCTTCTGCGACGGTGTGAAGAAGTTGGTCTGGAGCCGCCGCAGCGCGTAGATCTGGTTGAGCAGCGCGAGCTCGACCTCGGTGTCGTAGCGGTGGTAGCCGACCGCCCGGCGGACCACCGACCAGTTCTTCTGCTCCACATGCGCCCCGTCGTTCTTCCGTCCCGCCCGGGAGCGGGTGAAGGTGATCTTCTGCTCGGTGCAGTACCGCAGCAGGTGGCCGTTGATGAACTCCGATCCGTTGTCGGAGTCGATCCCGATGATCGGGAACGGGAAGGCCTCGGTGATGTGCCATCAACGCTGCGAACACCCACCTCTTGGCCTTGTTCTTCACCGCGGCGGTCTCGGTCCAGGCAACGCGAATGTCAGTCACGGTAAGGGTTTTGACAGAAATCACTCGAGGGATCCCCGCCCTCGTGACCCACGCAGTCGATCTCGTCGAAGCCGGGCTTCTCCTCATCCCAGTCCGCCCAGGTGCGGATCGGGATCTGGGACTTCAGCAGGGTGCCGGGCTTGGTACCCGAGCGGCCCCGCAGCTGCAGCCGCTTGCGTTCTCCGGCCAGCTTGCGGTCGATCGTGGCCGCGCTCATCGTGGACAGCTTCGCGGCAGCCTCCTCGGTCAGGTCGAGCTCGCCACAGGCCCGCAGCCGAGCCACCATCTCACCCATGAACGGCGCCATCCGCTTTCCGGCCGGGGCGTCCATCACCGCCCACACCTTCCGCACCGCGGCCAGCACCTGTTCGTCGTAGGTCGGCGGCCGCGGCCGGCGGGCCTTGGTCACCCGCTTCGGGCCGAGCACCTGGCGCAGCGCCTTGCGTGCGTGGTCGCGATGCCAGCCCGTGGTCGCACACAACTCGTCGAGGATCACCGCCTTGGCACCCTTCGACGCCGACCAATACCGCGTCGCCGTCGCCTTCGTAACCGCCTTGCGCTGGCTCATCGTCAGTCCCATGGTCGAGGCTGTTCCGACCGACCCGGCCCACCCCCACAGGCGCACCGCTACGCGGGCATTTCTTCATGCGGCAACGAATCGGCTACGCGGGCATCTTTGGTGAGTCAACTCGACCTCTTGACTGCCGATCAGGGGCAAGGGTAAAGTTTGCGTTTCGCATTA
>JALZMX010000029.1 GCA_030857985.1 Actinomycetota bacterium
CCCCCGAGCCGCTCCAGTTGCGCAGCCGCGTACGGGTCCATCGCCGAGGCCTCGAGCCCCTGAACACCTGCGCTACGGACGACGGCACGATCGCCGAGGCGGCGCTGCAGCAGCCGCTCGGCCAGCGGGGACCGGCAGATGTTGCCGGTGCAGACGACGAGCATGCGCAGCGGGTCGGTCACGCAGCGATGCAATCAGACCCGGCAGAGCACACGGACGGTGGGCGGGACGCCGCTGCCCCTCACCACGGTAACCCTTCCCCGTTGGCTCGAGAGGTGCAGCCCGCAAACCAAAGACTGCAAGGACCCGGAGCGAACTACACGGACGGTGCTGCCTGTCCGTTACCACGCGTCACCATGGCGTAACATCCCGATAAGTCAGTCTATGCGTCCTCTAATGGCAGGAGAGAGCAGGTGCGATCAGGATTAGGTCCACCCTGCCAGCGACTTGCTCCCTCGCCGTCCGGCCAACGATCCCAACGCCAAAGGTCGAGTACAGACTCGCGTTGGAGGCCCCTAAGCACGATGAGGGTGACCGGATGGCAAACGTGGAGGTTGCGGAAGCTGGTGGGGCGGTGACCGATGACACATGCCACACGGCGCTGGTTCTAAGAGTGGGAGGTAGGCCCGTTTGCGCCTGGCCCGTCGCTGCGCCTCCGAGGGTACGATCCGCTGCCGCACAGCGATTGCTTGGCTTGACACCCAAGCGTAGGGCTCTCCGGCTCGGGTTACGTGCTGCCGCCTTGACTGGTGCTGACAACTGGTGGGGGTCTGTCGAGAGCCTCGCGGCAGTCCCTGCGGGTTCCGCTTTCACAGACGCCCTACCAAGTCTGCTGGAACACACTCAAGCAGCGTGCTATGCAGCGATCTACTGGCCCAGCACCCCGGCAAGGGATCGTCTGTATGTCCACTTCCTCGACGAGATCGGCGAATCTTACGCATTTGCCAAGGTCGCCGTAGATGATGCTGCAGCTTTAGGCACCGAGGCGGAAACGCTTCGCTTGTTGGCCGGGGGTGATAGGACCAGTTTTGCAACTCCACGGATCATCGCCGACTCTATTGCGACCACCGGCCCACAATGGCTCTTGATGGAGCCACTCCCCAAGAGGATCACCAGTCCAAGAATCGGCGCCACGGCGTATCCGTCTGACGTGGTCAATGCCTACTCCGGGGATTCTGTTTTTGTACCCTGGGATTCACGCGAGTCTATCTCATGGTGGCCTCAGTTGAACCGCCTGCTGTACTCAGTTTCGGAATGTTTTCTCACCGACCTGGCGAACTTGATGTCGGATGGCCTATGGACTTCACGGGTGCACGGAGATTTTGGATGTCACAACCTAGCCCAGCAAGGAAGAATGCTCTGGATTTACGACTGGGAAAGCTCTGCAGTCGACGGTCCGGCCTCTTGTGACTACTGGGCGTTTAGGTTCAAGAGCGCAGGCATTATGCAGACACTTCGCTGCGAGGCTGACGGACCACGCGAAGGGTCCAGTCTCGGTTGCGCTCTATTGTCCATGGCGTACCAGGGGAGCTGGGGAATGAGGTTAGCACGTGATATCATTACAAATTGGGAGTTCAATAGGAAGGGACTAAGCTTGTGAGCTACAGCGATCACTTCAGCTCTGAAGAGTCGGCGGTCTCCTATGACGCCGTCCAGTACGCAGCCGGGTCGTACAGCAGTCTCCTCTGGGCCATTGAGAAAGAACAGCTCGACCAGGTTTGGGCGACCCACAGTATTCCTCCGGATGCGGCTGTGCTCGACTTCGCCTGTGGTACGGGCCGTGTTCTAGAGTATCTATCAAAGAAGACGACTGACATTACTGGCATCGAGGTCTCCAGACAAATGGCGGAGCGCGCGCGGTCGCGAGTTCCAAGCGCGCAGGTGCTTTGTGGTGACATTACCCAGGAGGACATTGTTCCACAAGATTCGTACGATGTTATTACTGCATTTCGTTTCTTCTTGAACGCTGAACCCCTGCTAAGACGTAGCGCAATGGCGGCTCTACGTGTGATGCTACGTCCCGGCGGCCTACTCATTTTGAACAACCACGGGAATCTGTATTCTCACAAAGCATTGCTGGCACCACTTCACCACCTGAGCAGGAGAGGGAGAGCCGAACGTTCGGGCAATTATCTTCGACAATCCGAACTGGTAGACGTAGCTGCCCGCGCCGGCCTGCGCATCGACCGAGTCGCTGGGTGCGGACTGCTCGGTGGACGCACTTATCGGCATTTCAGGGGCGCCCGCATCGACGCCCTAGAGAAACGTCTCTCGGTATCGTCTTTCGCTCGGTTCGGCAGTAATCAACTCTACGTTGCACGTGCGAGTTGATGATCTGTCATCCGTTGCAGTCTTTCACACCAAGTCGTGTTCGCTGAGGCTGCCGGACCCCACCTGTGGTGGACCAAGCGTGGACAGATGTATCCGTCCGGGCCCTTCGGTGGTCCCTCGGCAGTGGGCCACGAACGTGGTGACACACACCTGCAGACGCTGACTGACGACACTGACGGACTAGTAGATGAAGACTTCCAGAGTTGAGACCGCGAGAGAGGTGCACGACCGGCTTGCTGAAGGGGAGGCGCTCTGAGCGTAGATGGCGTCGGCCATCGCGTGATCTTGGGAAGAGTTCTCACAGTACAGTGCCTCTGAAGGAATAGTTGCGACGCCCGGCGTTGCATGTTCGACAGCGGTGCCTCCGAGCTGGCGATGCCGACCGGCGCACACCCAGATACCAGAACTCCTGACATGGTGAGTTCATTTATGCGCGTTGCGGGTGGCCTTTGACGCTGTAGGCCACGACGAGGTCGGTGCCGGGGTAGCGGGTCTGGGTCTGGGTGAGTTGGTCGCAGAGGGCGGCGAGGGCTTTGCTGCGTCGGGGGGCGCTGGCGGGGTCGAGTCGGACGTGTAGGGTCTCGCCGATGATCTGGAGGTCTCCGGGCAGGGTGAACGCTTCGCGCAGCAGCGCGCGGGCTTCGTCTTCGCCGCGGGAGTAGTGCGGGCGCAGGAGCCGGGCCAGGGCGGACTCGGTGTTGTAGGCGCTCATCCGGATGGCGTGGGTCAGCAGTTTGCGTTCGGTCTCCAGCAGCCGGCTGCGGGGGCGGACCTGGCCGAGGGGGAGGTGGCTGGGCGTGTCGCGTGAGGCCTGCTGGTCCTCGGCGAGGTCTGCTTGTGCCGCGGCCAGGTCCTGACCAGCGGCCGGGTCGACGATGGCGGTGCCCTGGTTGCCGGGACGTCCGGCTCGGGTGGCCGCGGTGTCGATGGCGGCGGCGAGGCCAGCGCGGGCGGCGGTGAGGCCGGCACGCGCGGAGGCGACTTGGGTCAGGGCTCGTGCCTTGGCGGGGTTGGGCACCAAGCGGTTCGGGTCATCGGGGCCCTCGGCATAGGAGTCCAAGGCGTCGAGGGCGAAGTGTTCGCGGGCGTACTTGAAGTAGTTCTCCTGTCGCCACCGGTTGGCCATCCGGTAGGCGATCTGGGCCGCGGACAGGTCGGTGCGGTTGGTCAGGATCGGGGTCTGGTGCCCATCAGCGCTGCGCCGCACGATCAACCGCAACCCGACCGTGGTAGCGCCTGTGTCGTGCTGGGCCGGGACGGGCAACTCGATGAGACGCTCAGCGAGCTCATAGCTGTGCGTGGTGCCGTCCGGGGCGGTGTAGTCGATGCTGGTGAAGTCCTGAGCCGGTGACCTGGTCCAGGTGCCTTTGTAGTAGGTCAGGATGTCGAACCCGGCGGCGATGATCTCGGTGAACACCGTCGGGGAGTAGCCGCCGCGGTCGAAGGTGACCGTGCACCGCCGCTGGTCCCCGACCAGGGCGCGCAGGTCGGGCAGCAGCCGGGACAGCTCGGCGGCCAACGACTGCGACGGGGCCGCGGTGAGCACCATCACCGGGTCGCCCACGCTGTCGGTGACCCAGGTCTCCTCGGTCGCCGGGCCGGCGATCCGCATCCGGGCGATGTGGGTCTTGGGGACCTGCCGGGTCCCGGTGTAGACCCGCACGTGGCCATCGAGGTAGAGAAACCCGACTGCCTCGGGGCGCGCCGCGACATGGTGGGCCCCCAGCGCGGCCTGCAGCTCCGCGCCCTTGCCATGGCCGGCGAGCTCGGCCAGCTTGCGGCGCAACGTCTTGACCTCCGGGGCCCGATCGGTCCCGAGTAGTCGCCCCAGATCGACCGGCCGTAGCCGGGTGGCGCCCTCGGCGCGGGGCTCGCGCAGCAACGCCATGAACACCCCCATCAACAAGATCACCCGCAGCCCGTAGAACCCATTGCGCATCGGCCCGTACGTGTCCTCGGCGACGCCGAGCAGGCCGGTGCCCTCCAGGCCCGGCAACCCCAGCAGCAGCCCGGCCAGCGGAAGCTGCGCGCCCTCGGTGAGCACCACCGGCGCCTCAGTGAGCTCACCAAACCGGGCCGCGCGACGCTCCGCGGTCCGCGGCACCGGCCGCGCCAGCACCACCAGACCAGCCTCCTCCCCGGCCTGCCCGGCACCCTCAGCGACGTCGCCACCACCGACGGTGTCGTCCGTGCCGAACTCATCATCGGCCGGCTCAGCGGCCTCGCTCACGGGCTCGACAGGCTCCACGGACTCCACGGGCTGCGAGCGCCGCGGGGCGACCCGGCCCAACGCGACCCTCGCGGTCGCGGTGGACACCCCGGTCTGCTCAGCGATGCTCATCAGGGTGGACCCGGCGGCGTCGAGCTCCACGATCCGTGCCCGCATCACCTCGGTGAGCTTGCTCGGGCCCCGTGGCCCGGGTCGTTCGGTGGCCAGGCCGAGCACGCCTTGGTCGGTGAACGCCGTCTTCCACCGCCACACCGTGCCGGGGTCGACACCGAACGCCGAGGCCACCTCAGCCTCCGAGGCCGCTTTCGTCGTCACCAACTGCACCGCCGCCAGACGCCGACCCGCGACATCACCGGCCGCGTAGGTGTAGGTCGCCATACCGAACACGAACACCACCCCACCCTCGGGGCCCTCCACCAGGCCCGCCGAGGGGCCCACCGACCGGGCCTCGGCAGGCAGGAACGGCAACACCGGCTGACCCACCCTGGACATCCTGCCACCGCTGTTGACCACGCAACGATTATCTCAAACCCTCGGTCCGCAGACAACGATCGACATGCCAAAACCCCCATAGAACAAGGGAATCCTGCCTACCGACCGCTCACCATGTCAGGAGTTCTGGATACACCGAACGGGCCGAGGTGGCTACAGCGAGTAGCCTTGCGCCTCATGAGGCGAGTGCTCCGGGTTGCGACGGTCCCTCTCTCGATCATTGGATACGTCTGGCACCATCCCGCCAACGACGGCGCACGCGGGCGCGCTGTGCTGCGTGCCGTCGCCTTCCAGGCCAAGACCCGTCTGAGGCTCGGCCCAGTCGTTGCCCGGGTGGGCAACGGCATGGAGTTGGAGGCCCCTTTGCACGCCACTGGTGCGTCCAAGGCGGTCTATGCCAATCCCCCCGACTGGAATGAGATGCAGGCCTGGCGCCGCATCTTGCGGTCCGGAGACTTGTTCGTCGACGTCGGCAGCAACGCAGGGCTTTACTCAGTCTGGGCGGCCGACTGCGGAGCGACACCCATCGCGATCGAGCCTGACCCGACCAACGCCGAACGCACGGAGCGCAATCTCACCCGCAACGGGATCACACCCGAGATGCACGTTTGCGCCGTCGCGGCCGAGCCCGGCGTCATGCGGTTCACCAGCGACAAGGACACGGTGAACCACTTGCTGCATGAAGGAGAAGCGCAGCCTTCACGTGAGGTAAGGGTGTCAAC
>JALZMX010000037.1 GCA_030857985.1 Actinomycetota bacterium
ATCCGCCACTGCGGGTGAGGACGGGAAGGAGAGACTGGATCAGCGCCAGCGGCGCGAAGGTGTTGACCTCGTAGA
The DNA here is from genome assembly GCA_030857985.1 of Actinomycetota bacterium. Lineage (GTDB taxonomy): Bacteria > Actinomycetota > Actinomycetes > Propionibacteriales > Nocardioidaceae > JALZMX01. The sequence continues at coordinate 76 of JALZMX010000037.1, forward strand.
CCCGGAGGAGCTGGTCGAGCGGGTAGGCGGCCAACGACGGTTGGGGGCTCGGACCGAGCACGCTGGCGTTGTTGACCAGCAGGTCGATCCGGCCGGCCTCGGCGACCGAAGCGGCGAGCTCGGCGCGATGGGCCGGGTCGGCGACGTCGCCCACGACCGCGGTGACCGAGGACGCGCCGCTCTGACGCAACCCGGCCGCGGCGGTGTCGAGGGTCGCTCGGTCGCGACCGTCGACCACCAGGCTCCAGCCGCGTTCGGCGAGGGCGTTGGCCACGGCACAGCCGAGGCCTCGGGATGCCCCGGTGATGAGAGCTACAGGCATTGCGAACTCCTCGGTCGGTGCGGCGCTGGTCGCCGTCTCAGATCGTGCATGTTCAAGCAGGCTTTAAGTCAAGACGCAAGGCGACTTGCCAGGCCGCGGCGGCAGGCACGCATCATCACCGCGTGGTTCAGCCGCATCGCAGGGCGGGCGATGGGGGCGAGACGGCGCAGCAGTGCCGCACGCGTGACGACCTCCTGCTCGTAGCGCAGCGAGGTGCCGGCCCGGTGCGCCGTGAGCGTCCACCGGCTCCAGCCCTCGAGGTCGCCGGTCAGCGTCGCCTCCAGGATCCCGGCCTCGCGGTCCTCGCGCACCGCCGACGCCCGGAACCGCAGGTCGTACGGCAACCACGAGCGGCACACCAGCGCCGCCGTCGACTCGTCGATGCGCTCGACCGTGCGCACCTGCGGCCACCACTGCGGGTACGCGCCGAGGTCCGCCACGACGTCGTACACGGCGTCCCGGCTGACTGGCAGCGTCCACACGCTGCGGAAGCGGTATCGCGAGAGCTCCACCCGGCCATCCTGCCCGGCTGACCCGCGGCGACCTCCCGCGATCGGACACGCGCATGCACCCACCTCGGGTGCCGCGGGTAACTTGGACGCGATGGAAGGGGTACGACGTGAGGGGTGCGACGTGAGCGCCGACGTGACCGGGGTCAAGCGGGACGTCAGCGAGCGGCAGGCGCGCGAGGTGGCGGAGGCCGCGCGGGAGACCGAGTGGACCCGGCCGAGCTTCGCCAAGGGCCTCTACCTGGGCCGCTTCGACCTGTCGCTGATCCATCCCCACCCGCGTGCGGCGACCGCCGACGCGACCCGCGGCGAGGAGTTCCTGGCGCAGCTGCGCGCCTACTGCGAGACGCTCGACGCAGCCCTGATCGAGCGCGAGTCCGTCATCCCCGACGACTACGTCAAAGGCTTCGCCGAGCTCGGCGTCTTCGGCATCAAGGTGCCGCGGGAGTACGGCGGGCTGGGCCTGCCGATGGCCTACTACGGCAAGGCCCTGATGCTGCTGGGGTCGGTGCACCCGACCATCGGAACCCTGGTCTCGGCCCACCAGTCGATCGGGGTGCCCGAGCCGGTGAAGATGTTCGGCACACCGGAGCAGAAGCAGGCGTTCCTGCCTCGCTGCGCCGCCGGGGCAATCTCTGCGTTCCTGCTCACCGAGCCCGACGTCGGCTCCGACCCGGCGAGGCTCGCCGCGATGGCCGCACCGACCGACGACGGTACGGCGTACGTCCTGGACGGCGTCAAGCTGTGGACCACCAACGGCGTGGTGGCCGAGCTCCTGGTCGTGATGGCGCGGGTGCCCGAGCACGACGGCGGCCGTGGCGGCATCACCGCCTTTGTGGTCGAGGCCGACTCCCCCGGGATCACGGTGGAGAACCGCAACGCGTTCATGGGGCTGCGGGGCATCGAGAACGGCGTGACGCGCTTCCACCAGGTGCGGATCCCGGTCGAGAACCGGCTCGGCCGGGAGGGACAGGGGCTCAAGATCGCGCTCTCCACGCTCAACACCGGGCGGCTGTCCATCCCGGCGCTGTGCGCCGGGTCGAGCAAGTGGTGCCTGAAGATCGCCCGAGAGTGGTCGTCACAGCGGGTGCAGTGGGGTCGCCCGGTCGGCACCCACGGCGCCGTGGCGCAGAAGGTGTCGTTCGTGGCGGCGACCACGTTCGCGCTCGAGGCGGTGCTCGAGCTGTCCGCCGAGCTGGCCGACGCCGGGAGCAAGGACATCCGGATCGAGGCCGCGCTGGCGAAGCTATGGTCCAGCGAGATGGCCTGGCTGATCGCCGACGAGCTGGTCCAGATCCGCGGCGGACGTGGCTACGAGACCGCCGACTCGCTGGCCGCCCGGGGAGAGCGGGCCGTCGCCGCCGAGCAGGTCCTGCGTGACATGCGGATCAACCGAATCTTCGAGGGGTCCACCGAGATCATGCACCTGCTGATCGCTCGTGAGGCGGTCGACGCCCATCTCACGGCGGCAGGTGACCTCGCGTCCCACGACGCCGACCTGCCCGCCAAGTTGCGGGCGGCCGCCCAGGCCAGCGGGTTCTACGCCAAGTGGCTGCCGCAGCTGGTTGCGGGCAAGGGTGCGGTCCCCTCGTCGTACGGCGAGTTCGGACGACTGGCCAAGCACCTGCGCTACGTCGAGCGGTCCTCGCGCAAGCTGGCGCGGCAGACGTTCTACGGCATGAGCCGCTGGCAGGCGAAGCTCGAGCATCGCCAGGGGTTCCTGGCGCGCATCGTCGACATCGGTGCCGAGCTGTTCGCGATGGCGGCCGTCTGTTCACGGGCGGAGATGCTGCGCACCGAACAACCGGCCCGCGGAGACGCGGCCTACGAGCTGGCCGACGCCTTCTGTGCCCAGTCCAGGGTGCGGGTCGAGGAGCTGTTCGAGCGGCTGTGGCGCAACACCGACGACGTCGACCAGCGGATCGCCGCGCGCGTGCTCGACGGTGCCTTCAGCTGGGTCGAGGCCGGGGTCGTCGACCCCTCCGAAGGTACCGGCCCGTGGATCTCGTCGTGGACAACGGGTGAGTCGGAGAAGGCCAACATCGCCCGGCGTTACCTCTGATCCGGACGGAGGACAGAGGGTCAACCGGCCTCTGCTCGCAGGATCGCAGTGATGGCGCGAGTCGACTCTGGCGCTCCGGTGGAGGACCGCGTGCCAGCCGAGGTCCTGTGCGGCCCGGACGCATGTCTCATGGTCGTCGAGGAAGACCACCTCGTGCGGTTCGACCCGCAACCGTTCGCCGGTCAGGTGGTAGACCGCTGGATCCGGCTTGGCCATCCCCACCTCGTACGCCGGGCCTCCAGCCGCGTGGACTACAGATCAGTGCGGCGCACGCTCGGGCTCGGGCGCTCGAGGTCCGGTGGTCCGGCCGCGCTCGACGATGAGGCGCAGTGCACCACGCAATGTGTTCACCGTCTCCTCCCATGCCGTCCCCTCGTGCTCGCAGGCGGCAGCCTCTTCTTCATCGCCCTCGAGCATCGCTGCGTCTCGTGAGCGTCGCCAAGCGATGTCCTGCTCGCTCGCCTCCTGGATCAACCGCAGCAGCAGGTCGCGGTCGTCACCGCAGATGCTGGCCGCCAGATCGGCATCCACCGATCCTTCCTCCAGCGCGTCGAGCTGCAGGATCGTCATCAGCTCGGGCGCCAGCTCGTCATCGTCTGTGTCCGCTCTGGTCACCTCGGCCGACGCGAGTTCTGGGCCCGTCTCCGGCTCGGGCTGGAATGCCCGGCGCCCGCCCACCCGGCCGACCAGGTCGTCGTCGATGTCGTCCGCCACCTTCGCGATCAGCGTGAGCATGTCGCGCAGGTGCGCCGGGACAAACGGCAGCGCCGGGAGTTGGACACACGCGATCACCTGGTCCTCGATCTGCAGGAACTTCAGCAGCCGGCAGGCGCGGTTGAGCTTCGACACCTCGAACGCGGCGCGCTCGCTGTCGGCGACATCGTCCGCCAGCACGCAGAACAGCTGCAGCACGGGTGCCTGGCGGTGGACCCGGACGAACACCAGCGACGTGCCGATCGACACCGGGATGTCGCCGTCGTCGTCGTGTCGTGGAGCGTGCCCGAGGACAGGCACCAGCGCAGCGTCGACCAACGCCTGCAGGTGATCTGCTCCCGCCGGCATGGTCGCCAGCGCCTCGTCGAGCAGCTCCTCACCGTCGCTCGGAGCGGCCGGGATGCCGAGGGCGACACCGAGTGCCTCGTCGTCCTCACCGTTTCGGTTCGACGCAGCGACGAAGGCCGGATGCACCACGCCGCAGACGTCACGCAGTGCGGCCACCGTCATCGCCGCCAGTCGATCAGCTCGGCGCCTCTCGATGTCGATGAAGAAGTTGGCCGATCCGTCATCCGACTCGTCGCCGCGGCCGTGGGTGGGCGCGCTCCAGCCGATCTGGGCCAGCGCGGCCATGGCTGCCTCGTCGAGGGCGACCTCATCGCTGAGGTATTCGTTGCTCGGGACCTCACCCCTGACCTGGTCGCCGCCCCAGGCAAGAAACTGGACGTAGGGCGCCACGCGGTCAGCATGGTCCGACACGGTCTTCGCCGTCTCGATCAGCAGCACGTCGCCGTCCTGCATGTCGGCAAGGTGGTCGCCGAGACCGGTCTGGAACGTCCTCCATGCCCTGGCCGTGCCGCGGTCCAGGTTGAAAGCCTCGTACTCCGCCACGACCGTCCCCCTCTGCGAGATCCTCACGCGTACAGGTCAAAACTACCGCTGAGCACCGACAGTCGCCTCTGTCAGTCGTGCCGTGATCCGCGCGCCGGCTGCGACCAGCTCATCGTGAGAATCCTCTGCTCTCGCTGGTCAGCGAGCGCAGCACCGCGCGCCCGCCGACCGCTTCGACGTACTCCGGATCACCGCAGACGACCAGCTGGTCGCGGGCCCGGGAGAGCCCGACGTACAACCGTTCACGCGAACGCTCCCGCGGCTGCGCCTCGTTGAGGGCGAGTACGACGGCGCGCCGCTCGAGCCCCTTGAACCCCAGCACGTGACCGTAGAACACCTGATCGGCATCCCAGAACGACGCCCAATAGGCATCTTGTCCGCGGCTCTGCCGGGCGACCTGCTCGGGGTGCCGGCTGCCGGTGGTGAGCAGCGCCAGGTCCTCGGGTCGCCAGCCGTCGTCGACCAGCGCGTCGATCTGGTCGTCGGCATGGTCGACCGCCTCATCCGCCGGGCACGGGACGAACCGCACCACCGGACCGTCGCCGCCCATCAGCCGCATCCTGATGGTTGCCAGCGTCCCGAACGTCTCGCCAATCTGCCGCGTATTGCGCAGGTTGTGGTCCAGCACCAGCGGTGTCAAGGGAATCGGAGCGCCTCCGAACCGCGTGAACACCCGCTGCCCCTCGTCGGAGAAGACGTAGACGCCGCTGGCCTCCTCGTCGCGCAGCGACGCGAGCAACGCCGGCCACCAGGCGTCGGCGAAGTCCTGCGCCTCGTCCACGACGACCGCGTCGAACCTGTGTCCCGCACCGAGGCGGTCGGCCAACTCGATCATCTGCTCGGGCAGCCGCCGCTCCCAGTAGTCGCTGTCGTCGTCGCTGCCGGGCGTCGCACCCCACGCCGCGCCGAGACCGTGGAACGTGCCGACGTACGCCGGCTGCTCCTGCCGCCGCATCGTGTCGACCCGACGCTGCAGGAACGCCGCCAGGCCCCGCGAGTAGCACAGCAGCGCCACCCGTTTGCCGCTTCGCGACAGCCGGCGGACTTGCTCTACAGCCAGCCAGGTCTTGCCGCTGCCGGCCCCGCCGCGCACCTCTACTCGGTGGATCAGCCGGATCGCGTCGAGCACGAGGGCCTGCTGCTGGGTCAACCGGTCGGCCCGGTCCTCCCGTTCGGTGGCCTCGCCAATCAGGTCGCGCTGGGGGTGCAGGCGCCCGAGAAGGATGTCGTGGACAGCGACGACGTCGTCGTACGTCGCGAGGCGGTTCGGCGACTGTTGGGCGGCGAGGGCCCGGCGCAGGAAGACGGCCAGGCGCGGCACGTCCTGGCGACCGGCAACCGACCAGCGCGGGCAGTCCGGCACCGCGAACCCGTCGTCCACGCCGGTGTAGGGCAGCGCCACCGCGTGCGCCCACCGCAACCGCCCTCGGCTGCCCCACCGCGGGTCGTGCTCGACGTAGTCGCGCAGCGCGTACTTGGCGTCGCGGGCCTGCTTAACCGGGTCGATGGACTTGAGGGCGCCGTTCCAGGGCTGCAGCCAGGTGGTGCCGTCATGGATGATCGTGCCGCCCTTGACCTCCACCACGACCACGCCGAGGTCGGCGAACACCACCGCGATGTCGATCTCGTGGTCCTTGCTGTGATCGGAGACCCGCAGACCCGCGACCAGCAGGTCGGCGTCGCCGAGCTGCTCGCGCAGCGCCTCCCAGACAGCGCGTTCGCTGCCAGTGGCGAACTCCGGCTCCGCCGGATGACAGATCGGCAAGGGTCCCGCCCCTCTGGTGTGGCGCCGACCGTTCGCGCCGCTGACACAGTACGACGCCCGCGCGACCGACGTCGGTCAACCCGATCGTGCGCGGTTGCGGCCAGTCCGCCCTGCGCCATCAGCCAGCACCGCAGCGACGGCCGTCCCGGACTCCGCCGGCGCTTCGGCAGCCATCCGTCCCCATCTGGTGAGCCGTCATTCCAGCGGCTCGACCCGGTAACGGCCGCCGGACTCGATCACCAGGACGCCCTCCCCCTTGCCCAGCGGAGGTACCCGCTGGCCAACCAACCCGAGCACGGCAGCCTCGTTGGTTGGGGTATGCCCGACGACGAGCGCTCGCCCGCCCTCCGGCAGTTCGTCGATCACCGCCCGCAACGAAGCCCCCAGCAGCCGCGACTCCATCTCCACCAGGTCGGGGTCCACCGCACGCATCGCTTCCACGTCGGCCCCCTTGCCCGCGACCCTGGTTGCCTCGCGCCAGCGGTCCTCGACGGAGGACCGCAGCCCGCCTGCCTCGATGATGGGCGTGTCGTCTTGACCGGACCAGCGCCGCAGGATCTCGAGCACCTGGGTGGCGCGGGCCGCTCCGGTCGACACGAACGCGGCGTACGGCGGTTGCAGCCCGTCGCGACCGACCGCCTCGGCGGCGGCGATGCCTTCTGACGTGAGCGCATCACCGTCGTTGTCGGTGTGCCGGCGTAGTTCGACGTACCGCATGGAAGCTCCCTACCCGCCCTGGCGAACCACATGCTCCGACGGCTGCATGACAGGCCAGAGCGCGCAAAGCTGTCGCTGGGCAGGCTTGATCGGCACGGGGTCGGCTGGAAGCTCGACGGCGGCCGCTACCTCGAAATCGCGAACGAGCAAGGCGGTGAGGAGTTGCGCCGAAGGCGCGCCCCCATCCGCTGCCACCTCCTCGACGAGCCAGTGGGTCGGTTTACAACCGCAGGGCGTGCTGTCGGCGGTGCAGGTCGTGCGGGTCGTGGCGTCGGGCGCCGGTCCGTTTCGTTTTCCCGGCCGTGGTCCTTGTGGCGGTGTCCATTGCGGTGGCGGGGTGGTGGGTGAGCCAGTCGCGGGTGAAGTCCTCGGCCACCCGATCGTGGTCGGTGAGCACACGGTCGAATCGGTCTCGGTAGGTGAAGGTGCCGTCGCCGTGCGCCTGCAAGACGAGCAGGCCCAGATGAATCAGCGTGTGGCAGCGGGTGCATGCTGACACCATCTGG
>JALZMX010000184.1 GCA_030857985.1 Actinomycetota bacterium
GAGGCGCTGCTGAACCGTCGACCCGAGGCTGTCGACCTGGCCCGGGCCGTCGGCCTCGACAACGATCTGGTGCATCCGGCGACGGTCGCGCCCTCGGTGTGGACCCGGAGCGCGATCCGACCGCTACCTCCCACCGTGATGGGGATCCCGGCCGACCTGGGTGCGTTGCGACGGTCGGGCATCATGTCGCGGGCAGGGGTCACCCGCGCCCAGCTGGACCGGGTGCTGCCGGCGAGCCGGCTCGGCAGGGACCTGCCGGTCGGCCGGTTGGTGGCCGCTCGGCTGGGCCGCGAAGTACGTGACCGACTGGTGGAGCCGCTGCTGGGTGGTGTCTATGCCGGACACGCCGACGCGCTGTCCCTGGATGCCGCCGTACCGCAGGTCGCCGAACTCCTCGGGCGGCACCGGTCGCTGCTGGTGGCCGCGGCGCGGGCCAAGGCCGAATCGAAGGCGGCTGGAGAACAACCCGCCTTCGCCGGCATCCGCGGCGGTGTCGGCCGGCTGCCCGCCGCGGTAGCCGCCACGCTGGAGGCCTCCGGAGCCCAGGTCCGCTGCGAGGCGATGGTGCGCGCGCTCGAGCGCCGGTCACAGGGGTGGCGGCTGACGTGGGGACCGACCCGTGCGGAGCAGGTACTCGAGGCGGACGCGGTCGTGCTCGCGGTGCCGGCACCGGCGGCGGCGAGGTTGCTGCAGCCGTCGTCGGACGCGGCGGCCCAGGCACTGAACGAGATTGACTACGCCAGCGTGGCGGTGGTGGCGCTCGGCTTCGACCGCGCCGCGGCGGGACCACAGTTGCAGGGGTCGGGCTTTCTGGTGCCGCCGATCGACCAGCGCGCGATCAAGGCCGCGACGTACTCCTCGAACAAGTGGGCCTGGCTCACCGAGGTTGCTCCCGACCTGGTCTTCGTCCGCATCTCGCTGGGCCGGCACCGCGAGGAGCGCGACCTGCAGCGCGACGACGACGACCTGGCCGCGGTGGCGCTGGCTGATCTGCGAGCGGCCACCGGTGTCACGAGCGCGCCCGTGGACACCCGGGTGACGAGGTGGGGGGGTGGGCTGCCGCAGTACGCAGTGGGTCACCGGGAGCGGGTGGCACGGATCCGGGCCGCGGTCGGTGAGCTGGGGGACCTTGCGGTCTGCGGAGCGGCGTACGACGGGATCGGTGTCGCAGCCTGCGTGGCCTCGGCCGAGCAGGCGGCGACCCAGGTGCTCGGCGCCCTGGCGGCGCGGGAGACAATCGAGGCATGACCGATGCGCAGACCGGGAGGCGGCCGCACGCCGGCAAGGCGGCCCGGGACCTCAACGCCACCATCCGCTACACGATGTGGTCGGTCTTCCGCCTCGCCGAGCCGCTCGGCGACGGTGACCGGAGCCGGGTTGTGACCGAGGCCGAGGAGCTGTTCGCCCAGCTGGGCGACAAGGGTGTCGTGGTGCGCGGGAGCTATGAGCTCTCGGCTCTGCGTGCCGACGCCGACGTGCTGGTCTGGTGGCATGCCGAGGCGAGCGAGGACCTGCAGGATGCCTACCAGCGGCTGCGGAGCACCGCACTCGGTCGGCACTTGCAGCCGGTGTGGTCGCAGCTGGCGTTGCATCGCCCGGCGGAGTTCAACAAGAGTCATGTGCCGGCGTTCCTCGCCGACGAGGAGCCGCGCGCCTACATCTGCGTCTATCCCTTCGTCCGCTCCTACGAGTGGTATCTGCTGTCCGAGACCGAGCGGCGCACGATGCTCGCCGAGCACGGGAAGATGGCGCGCGGCTTCCCCGACGTACGGGCCAACACGGTGTCGTCGTTCGCCCTGGGCGACTACGAGTGGATCCTTGCGTTCGAGGCCGACGAGCTGCACCGCATCGTCGACCTGATGCGCCACCTGCGGGGCAGCGAGGCCCGCCGTCACGTGCGCGAGGAGGTGCCGTTCTACACCGGTCGGCGGCGCCCCATCGGCGAGCTGGTCACCGCTCTGCCGTGACCGCGCGGCGTGACCTCTGCCCCACCGGGGTGCCACCGAGGTCGGCGCGCTGGCCGGCGTTCCAGCCCTGGCGTGCACCAGACCCGGACAGGCTGCGGCGACGACCCATGGCCAGTCGCGGGTAGTGCATGCGCATCGCCTCGGCGACGACGGCGGACCGGTCCGCCAGCACCAGGGCGACCGAGCGCCCCGCACCTCCCGCTGCGGTCGCGCGACGCTCGGCGACGTCGTGCGCCGCACTCTCGGCCGCGGCCAGCCGGGTGATCACCGCCGACGTGAAGCCGTGCAGCCAGGAGCGACGGAACGCGCCCGGCTGCTCATGGCCCGGGACGGGGGTGCGCGCCAACGCGTTGGCCGACTGCAGCAGCAGGCTGGTGAACAGCAGCTCTGCGCGCCGCAGGTCGGACTCGTGGCCGAACAGGTGCAAGGACAGCTCCTTGCCGGCGACTGTGTGGTCGGTGCGCAGGACGGCCTGACAGCGCAGCTGCCGGGCAACCCCGGCGAGCAGGTGGGCCTTGTCGCGGGCATACGGCGAGTCGAGCACCACGACCCGGTCACCCACGAGGTCGCTGCCGGGATCGGCGGCAGCGAGCAGCGCCCGGTCGATGCCGTAGGCGGCGATCAGGGCGGCCGCCTTGGCGGTGTAGGTCTCGGCCTCCGCTGCGGTGGCGGCAGGATCCTCGGCCTTGGCGAGCAGCTTGCGGGCCTTGCCGAGCACGGCATCGGTCTTGGCGGGGGCGACAACAGGTGAGGCGAGATCGGTCATGGGCAGCGGACCTCTTTCGTGCCGGGAGGTGAATCGATGCCGTCGACGTTGGCAGACGGCTCCGACAACTCACCCGCACTGTCCACAGGCGGTGTCCCTGCTGGCGTCAGTCGGCTCGGGCGGGCTCCAGGCGCAGGCTGATCGAGTTGATGCAGAAGCGCTGGTCGGTCGGCGTGGAATAGCCCTCACCCTCGAAGAGGTGGCCGAGGTGCGAGCCGCAGGTGGAGCAGCGGACCTCGACCCGCCGCATGCCGAGGCTGCGGTCCTCGATATACTGCACCCGGTCCTCGGCCAGCGGGGCGAAGAACGACGGCCAGCCGCAGTGGCTCTCGAACTTGGTGCTCGACCGGAACAGCTCTGTGTCGCAGGCCCGGCAGCGGTAGACACCCTCGGTCTTGGTGTCGACGTACTCGCCGATGTTGGGACGCTCCGTCCCGGCCTTGCGGAGCACGTCGTACTCGGCGGGGCTCAGAATCTCGCGCCACTTGTCGTCATCGTGCTGCACCGGATAGGTGGTCATGACCTCACGGTAGCCGCCAGCCCAAACACCGATGACGCGCGACGTGACCGACTACCGTTGACCGCATGGCGGCAGCGACTCCGGCGATCGAGATCGAGGTGGCCGGGCGAGGAGTGCGGGTCAGCAACCCCGACCGGGTGATCTTTCCCGCGAGCGGGTCCCGCCCCGCGGCGACCAAGGGTGATGTCGTGCAGTACTACGCGAGCGTGGGGGAGGCGATCCTGCGGGCGACGTACGAGCGTCCAACCACCCTCGAGCGCTGGCCCAAGGGCGTCTTCGAGGGAGCGGTGCTCGCGACCCGCACCGACAGTCGCGGCGACGCCTTCTTCCAGAAGCGGGTGCCGCAGGGTGCGCCGGCGTGGGTCCAGACCGCACACATCACGTTCCCTTCGGGAAGGACCGCCGACGAGGTGTGCCCGACCGAGCCGGCCGTGCTGGCGTGGGCTGCCCAGATGGGCACGATCACGTTCCACCCATGGCCGGTACGTCGTGGCGACGTCGACCATCCCGACGAGCTCCGGATCGACCTTGATCCGCAGCCCGGCACCGACTTCGACGATGCCGTCCGCGTTGCCGACTCGGCCAGCGCGTTGCTGGAGGAGTTGGGTTACCGCGGCTTCCCGAAGACCTCTGGCGGTCGGGGTGTGCACATCTACGTGCGGATCGAGCCCCGCTGGACCTTCACAGACGTCCGGCACGCCGCGATCGCATTCGGTCGAGAGCTCGAGCGCCGTACGCCGGAGGAGGTGACCACCAAGTGGTGGAAGGAGGAGCGCGGCGAGAAGGTGTTCGTCGACTACAACCAGAACGCGCGCGACCGCACCATCGCCAGCGCCTACAGTTTGCGACCGCGGCCGGGCGCTCCGGTGTCGGCGCCGCTGACCTGGGACGAGCTGCTGTCCGGGGGCGCGCATCCTGACGACTTCACCGTGTCCACGATGCCGCAGCGGTACGCCGATGTCGGAGACCTGCATGCGGAGATCGACGACGTCGCGCACTCACTCGAGCCGCTGTTGGCGATGTGGGCGCGCGACGAGGGGGAGGGGCACGGCGACATGCCCTATCCGCCGGACTACCCGAAGATGCCGGGCGAGCCGGCCCGGGTCCAGCCCTCTCGGGCACGGCGCTGACCTTGCGGCTGGCCCAAACTCGAGTTGGCGGGTCTTCAGCACGGTGCGTGCTGGCCCCGAAACCCCTCGAACCGTGGCCGCATGGATTCTCGGCCCGGTGAAGCGCCCCATTATCGCGAACCGTGCCTGAACGACCACGGTTTGTATCAAAGTGACAGAAATGGCTCTATCCAATTACGCATGGCATTTGTACCGTGTGCTGCGATCAACCGCCATCCATTCAGCTGGTCAATCAGCAGAAAGGAACACCGAATGAAACGCCTCATCGCAGTCGCGGCGGCCGTCCTGCTCAGCATGTTCGGTCTGGCGGTCAGTGCCGAGGCCCATCCGAACGGCATGTGCCACAAGGCCGGAAAGTCCGGCGTGTACGTCTACCTCCCCCCCGGTGAGGCGGCGAACCAGCACCACCGTCATCTCAAGAGCGGGACGCACCCGGACGACTACCCGGCCACAGCCGCCGACGCGGCGCACTACGCCTCGCACGGGGCCACCGGGAGGCACCAGGGGAGGAAGTGCATCTCCACCCCGCCTGGTGACCGACCACCCAACCGCTACGACGACCACGCATGACCGGAGATTGCGCGGAGCCGGGCTGACCGGACCCGCGGCACGAGACTGCCTCGTCGGCGGGACGTTGTCCTAGAGGCCGAGGTCGGCTCGGGATCGGGTACGGCGCATCAGCACGACCGAGCGACCGATCAGCGGGACCGTCGATCCCTCCGGCAAGGGATCGGCGTCGCTGAGCTCCTCGCTGCTGTCCACCGCGGTGTCCAGCACCGGCTGCCACTGCTTGGCGTAGATGCCGTCGGGGACAGTGAACTCCACCCGATCAGGCCCGGAGTTGAT
>JALZMX010000058.1 GCA_030857985.1 Actinomycetota bacterium
AGCCGGACCTGGCCTGGACCTACCGGTCTCCGCTGCCCGAGAGCCAGAAGATCGCCGGCCTCGTCGCGTTCTACAACGAGTTGGTCGACCTGCATCTCGACGGCCAGCTGCAGGACCGACCCCGCACGCCGTTCAGCTGAACCGACCCTGCGCCCGTCGCCGACGTAGCCTCGACATCATGGTGAAAACCCGCCAGCCGACGACACTCGGCGCCTTGCGCGCCACCGGCTACCGGCCGCGCAGCGTCAAGGCCGAGCTCCGCGACAACCTGCTCGCCGCACTGGGCGGCAACACCACCGCCTTCCCCGGCATCGTCGGCTTCGACGACACCGTGCTGCCCGAGCTGGAGACCGCGCTGCTCGCTGGGCACGACCTCGTGCTGCTGGGCGAGCGTGGGCAGGGCAAGACGCGGCTGATGCGCACCCTGGCCGGCTTGCTCGACGAGTGGGTCCCGGTGATCGCCGGCTGTGAGATCAATGACGACCCGATGCGACCGGTGTGCTCACGCTGCCGACGCAGGCTGGCAGAGGCCGGCGACGACATGGCCGTGGCATGGCGGCACCGCCAGGATCGGTACGTCGAGAAGCTGGCAACACCCGACACCAGCGTCGGTGACCTCATCGGCGACGTCGACCCGGTCAAGGTCGCCGAAGGCCGCACCCTCGGCGATCCCGAGACCGTCCACTACGGTCTGGTGCCCCGCGCCAACCGTGGTGTCTTCGCGATCAACGAGCTGCCCGACCTCGCCGAGCGCATCCAGGTCGCGCTGTTCAACGTGCTGGAGGAGCGCGACATCCAGGTCCGCGGTTACTCGCTGCGGCTGCCCTTGGACCTGCTGCTGGTCGCCACCGCGAACCCCGAGGACTACACCAACCGGGGTCGCATCATCACCCCGCTCAAGGACCGCTTCGGTGCGGAGATCCGCACCCACTACCCCCTCGAGGTCGACGACGAGATCGCCCTGGTCAGTCAGGAGGCCCGGCCGGTGGCGACGCTGCCGGAGCATCTGGTCGAGGTCGTCGCCCGCTTCACCCGGCAGCTGCGTGGGTCGGCGTCGATCGACCAGCGCGCGGGAGTCTCGGCGCGCTTCGCGATCGCCGCCGCCGAAGGGATCGCGGCGTCCGCGCTGCGCCGCAGCGCCCGCACCGGGGAGGCGGGGGAGGTCGCCCGCATCTGTGACGTTCCCACCGTCGTACCCACCCTGCTCGGCAAGCTCGAGTTCGAGATGGGGGAGGAGGGGCGTGAGGACGAGGTGCTCGCGCACCTGCTCCGGCTCGCGGTAGCCGAGACATTCCGCTCCCGGCTCAGCGGCCTCGACCTGACCGGCTTCACCGAGCTGTTCGCGGAAGGGGCGACGGTGGAGACCGGTCAGATGGTGCCCGCCGCCGAGCTGCTGGGACAGCTCGGCACGGTGTCCGGGCTGGCAAAGGTGCTCGACCGCCTCGGCTCCGGTGACGACGCCTCCCCCGGTGAGGCGGCCGCGGGCGTCGAGCTGGTGCTGGAGGGACTGCACCTGACCCGGCGTATCGACAAGGACAGCGTCGACGGCCGCACGGTCTACGGCGCATGAGCAGGTTCCGTTACGGCGCCTGGCGTGGCGGTCCTGACCCGCTTGCCCCGCCGTACGACCTGCGCGCCGCCCTCGACGCCCTCGGCCGCGACGTCCTTGCCGGCGGGAGCCTGCGCGATGCTCTGCACGACCTGCTGCGCCACGGTCTCGACGGGCGGCGTGGGCTCGACGACCTCGCTGCGCGGGTTCGGCGGATGCGTTCCCGTGCCCGCCGCCGAGGAGATCTCGCCGGCACCCTCGACAAGGTGCGCGCCGCGCTGGACCAGGCCCTGGCAGCCGAACGCGACATGTTGGCCGGCGAGAGCGGTGACGACGCCCGGCTGGCGGAGATGGAGCTCGCCACGCTCCCCGACGACACCGCAGGAGCGGTTCGGTCGCTGCAGGACTACGCCTGGCACAGCGATGCTGCCCGGCAGACCTACGAACAGGTCCGGATGATGCTGCGCCGGGAGGTGCTCGATGCCCAGTTCGCCGGCATCCGCGAGGCGTTGGTGGGCGAGGATCCCGCGGCGATGGCTCGGATCCGCGACATGGTGGCGGATCTCAACGCGCTGCTTGCTGCCCATGCCCGCGGCGAGGACACCACAGACCGGTTCGCGGCGTTCATGGATCGACACGGTGAGCTGTTCCCCGAGCAGCCGCACGATGTCGACGAGCTCATCGACACGTTGGCCCGTCGCCAGGCCGCGGCCCAACGGCTGATGCGCTCGTTGTCGCCGGAGCAGCGCGAGGAGCTCTCTCAGCTGCTGCACGACGCGATGGGTGACGCCGACCTGGCCTTCCAGATGGCTCA
>JALZMX010000070.1 GCA_030857985.1 Actinomycetota bacterium
GGGCTCAGCTTCGCCGCGCGGCCGCCCCGCGACACTTCCAGGCACCTTGTCTCCATACCCCCCAACCGGATCATGGGAGGACAGATAAGGGGTGGTGAAAGTTCCGCTGGCTCGCCTGGGCCCGCCGGAGGGCACCGGAGATCGGGCGGGGTGCCGGAAAAGGGGGGGGCGGGGAAAGGTGGTGGCAGCCGGGCACGGCGCGGCGAACGGCAGGCCCCTGGTGCCAGTGTGCCGGTGGCTGACGGAGGAGGTGACAACGCAGGGGTGGCCTGGCGGATACTGCGGTGCATGCACCCAACACGCCCGGGGATGGACCTGCATCAGCAGCCGGCGACCACTGCGCTCGTTGTCGCCGCGGAGACGAGTCACCGGATGCGGTCGCCACAACCGACGGTGCTGCGGCGGGTAGGTGGCATCACTCTGCTCGAACGTACTGTCCAGGTGCTGGCCGAGGCCGGAGTGAAGCGGATCGTGGTCGTGGTCGGCTACCGCGGCGAGGACGTGACTGCCGCGGCCAGGGACCACAACCTGCCGGTCGAGCTGGTGGCCAACGACGACTGGGAGAAGGGCACGTCGACCTCGGTGGTGGCCGGTCTCCGGCTGGTCGAGGATCCCCGGTGCCTGGTCGTGATGGGCGACCATGTGTTCGAGGCGGACGACGTGCGGCGACTGATGGTCACACCGGGACGCAACGTTCTTGCGGTCGATCGTGACCCGCGACGCCAGGTGGGCGGCTTGGGCGGGGTACCCCCCACCCGGGTCAAGACCACCCCAGGCGGCCGGATGCTCGAGCTGGCCGCTGACCTGGAGGACTACGGCGCGGTCGACGCCGGTCTCACCGCGATCCATGTGGCCGACGTACTCTCCGCGGCCGGCGCCGCACCTGCGACGTCCTGGGTCGCACTACGCCAGCGCATCCTCGAGGACGGCTGCGAAATGACCACATGCGACTTCGACGGGCTCTGGGCGGCGGTCGACACACCCGCAGGAGTGCGGGCGCTGGAGCGGGTGATGTGGCGCAGGTACGGCCCCAAACCCACCGACGGGGTCATCGCACGCACCGTCAACCGCCGGATCTCCGGCCCGATGACCCGCCAACTACTGCGGACCGGCATCACCCCCGACACGGCAACCGTGCTTGCCTTCGTGGCCACCCTGGTCGCCGCCGGCCTGATCGCGATCGGCGACCGGTGGGCGATGCTCGCCGGTGGCCTCGGCGTCGTGCTCGGATCGGCTCTTGACGGCGTTGATGGTGAGCTCGCCAGGGTCAGCGGCCGCGCCTCCCGCCGCGGCGCGGCCCTGGACACGCTGCTAGACCGGTACGCCGATCTCGCCGTCGTGCTCGGTCTCCTCATGGGAGCGGGCGCGACACGATCGGCGTGGGCCTGGGGTTTCGCTGCGGCCAGCGGATGTTTGCTGGTTTCCTACCTGCACGCGATCGGACGCGACACCGACGTCCGCCTGCTCTTCCGCCGGGAGTTCCGGCTGCTCATCTTCGCCGCGGCAGCGATCATCGGCCAACCAATGTGGGGTTTGGCCGCAGTCGCCGTCGCCGCCAACCTCGATGTCGTGCGCGGCGTAGTGCTTCTCCTGCGCGCGATGCGCTCCTGAGCGAACCAGAGCGCCGCAGGCGCCTACGGCTGCGCAACTGCCCGTTCCATCCACTGGCCCGACAGGAACCAGACCTCGTCTGCGGTATCAACCATGCCTACATCTCCGGCCCGGTAGAGGTGTTGAGAGGGACTCGACGCGCACACCGTCAAGACCGCACTTGCTCCCATGGAAGGACAGTGCTGCGTTGAGCCGGGTGGCCCCGCCCGCTGATATGGAGGGGCCGCTTGTCAAGGGGCAGGGTGAGGCGCCCGCCTGGATGGTCCGGGGCGGGCGCCTCGTTACTTCGTCGATGGTGTCGTTGATGAGCGTGTCGTTGGCGACGCGCGGTCAGATCAGAAGTCAGGAGAGCCGTCGCCGCCCCTCCGCGCAACACGCGCCTACGCGCTCGGTTTCTCGACCGCGCCGCCACCCTCATCGACCTGCCGCAGGGCACAGCCGTCGACCGCCTTGCAGACGAGGTCGAGCGCGTCCAACCAACCGAAGGGCTCGGCCCGTGGATCAAGGACCACACCCGACCCACGCCACCGCGCAAGGCAGGTGGGGCATTTCAACCCCACTATCCCCTATCCCCACGATCCGCGACGGGGGATATAGCTATGTGTCGAACCCGTACGGGGGTGCCGCCTCGCTCGGGTGCCTGCTCGGAGACCTTGCCGTCGGTTGGCGTGCCTGCGCCGCGTGCTGGACGTCGGCTGCGGCACGGGCACGTTTGTCTGCCTGTTGGCGGAGCGGGGGATCGACGTCGTGGGGGGTCGACCCGGCCGGTGCGTCGCTCGACGTCGCCCGAGCGAAGCTCCATGTCGATCGCGTGCGCTGGTTGCACGGCGAGGCGGCCACGCTCCCACCTCTGCATGTGGACCTGGCCACGATGACGGGCAACGTGGCGCAGGTCTTCTGACTGATGAGGACTGGGCATGGGCGCGGGTCATCTGCGGGGCCTCGCCCTCGCAAACGCCATCCCTGGCGCTGAGCGAGCAACATGACCAGGATCTGCGGTGGTGTAGTTTGGCGTCTGACAGCGTCGAGTTGAACTGGGGAGCAGGGATGGTACCCATCATCGTCGGGCTCTCCATCCTCGCGCTGACGTCCTCTGGGCCGTCCTGGTCTTTCGGAGTTGGGGTACGCCGCCACAACCGGACCGGAATGCGGCCTCGTACCGTCACCAGCACCACGAGAACCCGTACTGGTTCCCAGGTCACGGCGGCGGCGGCGGTGGCGCCGGTGGCGGCGTCTGAGGTTCCAGACGACCGAACGCTGTCCTAGCGGCTGACGTTACGCTCCGACGGTGGCCGTGCATGAGGAGCACTTTTCCGACGTCGACTGGTACGGCGAGGAGCTGGCCGACCGCTCGTTCGTCGAATGTACGTTCACCGACTGTGATCTCACCGAGGCCAGGTCGAAGGGCGGCAGCTTCGACCGGTGCGAGTTCCGGGGGGTCCGGTTCAACGCCTCGGTGCACGAGGCGTCCAGCTTCACCGGATGCCTGTTCCACCGCACCTCGTTCTTCTCAGCGGTGCTGCGCGGCTGCAAGTTCACCGGCAGCCGGTTCATCGAGTCGAAGCTGCGGCCACTGACCGTCGAGGGAGGCAAGTGGTCCTACACGAGCCTGCGGGGCGCCG
>JALZMX010000071.1 GCA_030857985.1 Actinomycetota bacterium
AGCAGGCCGTCGGTGAGGATCGGGTGGAAGAACGCGAAGTTGGCAGCCACGGCCAGTACGAACGCTCCGGCCACCGCGGCGCCCCAGCGCCGACGTCGCGCGGAGGCGCCCGGCGGTCCCAGGACCTTGCCCAGCACCAGCGTCACCGCGATGATCGTGAACGGCACGAGGCTCACCGCGTAGAAGAAGAAGATCGGCCGCTCCGAGAACCGCCACCACGGCAGCCAGCTCGACAGCACCCCGATCAGCGCGAGGCCGAATCGCCAGTCGCGCGCCCCGAGCCAGAAGAACAGCGACGCCAACAGGGCCGCCACCCCGCCCCACCACAGCACCGGGGTGCCGATCGCCAGCACTTGCTCGATGCAGTTGTCAGGTGCCGAGCAACCCTGCTCGCCGGGCTGGATATCGGGGTTCGCGTCGATCCCGACCGGGCGGTTGACGATCAGCCAGCCGCGCGGGTCTGACATGTAGGGGTGGGTCTCGTCGGCGAGACCGTCACCGGTGTGGAAGCCCCATACCTCGCGGTGGAAGTGCCACAGCGACCGCAGCGACTGGGTTATCTCCTCGGTGCCGCTCGCGTCCTGCTGCACGTAGGAGCCCCAGTCGGAGCCGAGCCGATCCTCGAACTCCCCGGCGTTCGCGAGCCACGATCCCCACGAGGCGACGTACACCAGCAACGCCACCACGACCAGCGAACCCAGCGCGGGCAGGGAGTCGACCAGGGCGGACTTCCACACCGGCCAGCGCACGCCGATCGCGCGCCGGGCGGACGAGTCCCAGCCCCAGGTGAGCAGGCCGAAGGCGACCAGCACGAAGGCGCCGCTCCATTTGGTGGCGCACGCCAGTCCGAAGCAGACACCGGCCGCCACCCGCCACGGCCGCAGCAGCAGCCCGCGCACCGGGCCGAACGCCCAGGGACTCAAGGCACCGCTCACGCTCGGGTGGGGGCGTGAGGCACCGCTCACGGAGGAGGGGGAGGCGGAGGGGGGCGGGGGCGGCAGGGCGCGTGCCATCCGCAACCGTCCCCAGTCCCGGTCTGCGGCCAGACAGGCAACCGCGCACAGCAGGAAGAACGCCAGGAAGATGTCGAGCAGCGCCAGCCGTGACATCACGAAGTGCAGTCCGTCGAAGCACAGCAACAGACCGGCTGCGCAACCCAGCAAGGTCGACCCGGTCAACCGACGCACCAGCCTCGCCAGCACCAGCACCATCAGGGTGCCCACGACGGCGGCGGCGACCCGCCACCCGAACGAGTCCATCCCGAAGACCTGTTCGCCGGCGGCGATCAGCCACTTGCCGAGGTCTGGGTGCACATAGAAGCTCGCAGAGTCGGTGAACAGCCGGTCGAGGTCGCCGCGCAGGATCCGTTCGTCCGCCTTGTCCACGGTGTCGCGCACATAGCCGTGCACGAGCATCGAGTAGGCGTCCTTGGCGTAGTACGTCTCGTCGAAGAGCAGGGCGTTCGGCCGCCCCAGCTGCCACAGCCGCAGCACGCCGGCGAGCGCGGTCACCAGCAGCGGCCCGATCCATCCCCACCGACGGTCGCTGTCCTGGACCAGGGGCGTCAGCCGCCGGCGCGCGTCGGGTCGCGGCCCGCCCCCGCCGTCACGACCGAGCGCGGCGTACGACGTGGTCGCGACCGCTGGCGTCTCGGTCGGCGCGCTGGACACCCGGCCATCGTAGGGAGCCGAGGAACATGGACTGGGATGCTGGTCCGGTGACCACCGCCGGGACGCTCGTGCTGGCCGCCACCCCGATCGGGCGGGCGGACGACGCGTCACCGCGGCTGGCCAGCGAGCTCAGCACCGCTGACCTGATCGCTGCCGAGGACACCCGCCGGCTGCGCCGCCTCTGTGCCGACCTCGGTGTCGCCCCGAAGGGTCGGGTGGTGTCCTACTTCGAGGGCAACGAGGTGCAGCGGACCAACCAGCTGCTCGACTCGTTGCGGGCCGGCGACCGGGTCGTGCTCGTCACCGACGCCGGCATGCCGAGCGTGTCCGACCCGGGCTACCGCCTCGTCGCTGCCGCCGTCGCCGAGAATCTGCCGGTAACCGTCGTGCCCGGGCCGTCGGCGGTGCTCGCGGCGCTGACGGTCTCGGGACTACCGGTGGACCGGTTCTGCTTCGAGGGCTTCCTGCCCCGAAAGGCAGGGGAGCGCCGCCGCCGTTTGGTCGAGCTGGCCGCCGAGCCGCGGACGATGGTGTTCTTCGAGGCGCCGCACCGCACTAGGGCGACGCTGGCCGTGATGGCCGAGTCGTTCGGCGCCGACCGGGCGGCCGCGGTGTGCCGTGAGCTGACCAAGACCTACGAAGAGGTACGCCGGGGCGGGCTGGGGAGCCTGGCCACCTGGGCCGCGGCCGGCGTACGTGGTGAGGTCACGATCGTCGTCACCGGCGCGCCGGCGGAGCCTGCCGGCGTACCCGACGAGGACGCGCTGGCCGACCTGGTGGCGACGGCGCGAGCCGGCGGGCTGAGCCGCAAGGACGCGATCGCCCAGGTGGCGCAGCAGACGGGTACGGCGCGACGCGTGGTGTACGACATCGCGCACCGACCGCGACGACCCGAGCCGTAGGCTTGCCGGTATGGCCGAACCCGCTCCGGCGCAGAAGGCGTTCTACGTGACGACGCCGATCTACTACGTCAACGACACACCGCACATCGGGCACGCCTACACGACGGTCGCAGCCGACGTACTCGCCCGTTGGCACCGTCAGCGCGGTGAGGAGGTGTGGTTCCTCACCGGCACCGACGAGCACGGCGAGAAGGTGATGCGGGCAGCTCAGGCCAACGAGATGACGCCGCAGGAGTGGACCGACCGGCTGGTCGCGTCGGCCTGGCAGCCGGTCCTGGACGTGCTCGACGTCAGCAACGACGACTTCATCCGCACTACGGAGCAGCGGCACACCGAGCGGGTGCGTGAGTTCTGGCAGCGGCTGCACGACGCCGGCGACGTCTACGAGGGCAAGTACGAGGGTCTCTACTGCGTCAGCTGCGAGGAGTTCAAGCTGCCCGGCGAGCTGCTCGACGGTGAGGGCGGCGACCGGCTCTGTGCGGTGCACGGGCGACCGGTCGAGACGATCTCGGAGCAGAACTACTTCTTCCGGCTGTCCGCCTACGGTGACCGGCTGCTGCAGCTGTACGCCGACAACCCCGGGTTCGTGGCGCCGGAGCGCGCACGCAACGAGGTGGTCGCGTTCGTCGAGGGGGGCCTGCAGGACCTCTCGATCACCCGGTCGACCTTCGACTGGGGCATCCCGGTGCCCTGGGACGAGGCGCACGTCCTCTACGTGTGGATCGACGCGCTGCTGAACTACCTCACCGCGGCCGGGTTCGAGACCAACCCGGAGAAGTTCGCCGCCACCTGGCCGGCCGACGTCCACCTTGTCGGCAAGGACATCCTGCGCTTCCATGCGGTGATCTGGCCGGCGATGCTGATGGCGGCCGGACTCCCGGTGCCGCGGCAGGTCTTCGCGCACGGCTGGCTGCTGGTCGGCGGCGAGAAGATGAGCAAGACCAAGCTGACCGGCATCTCACCCGACAGCATCGTCGAGCACTTCGGCTCCGACGCATTCCGCTACTACTTCCTGCGCGCGATCGCGTTCGGCTCCGACGGGTCGTTCTCCTGGGAGCACATGGAGGCCGTCTACACCGCCGAGCTCGCCAACGGCCTGGGCAACCTGGCGTCGCGGGTGACGGCGATGGCCAGCCGCTACGTCGACGGCGTCCTGCCCCGGCCGACGCAGCCGGGCGACGCCGAGCGCGCGCTGCAGGAGGCGCTGAAGGACACGGTTGCCGCGGCCGACGAAGCGGTGCAGCGGCTGGCGTTCTCCGAGGCGATCGGGGCGGTCGAGGCATTCGTCGGAGCGGTCAACGGCTACGTCAGTGAGCAGCAGCCGTGGCAGGTCGCCAAGGACGACTCGACGCAGGCACGGGCCCGACTGGCCACGATCCTCTACACCGCGGCTGAGTCGCTGCGCGCGGTCGCGGTGCTCTACCACCCAGTGCTGCCCAAGGCCACCGCGTCGTTGTGGGCTGCGCTCGGTGCCGAGCCGCAGCTGGGTGCACTCGCCGCACAGCGGCTGGACGAGGCCGGGCGCTGGGGTCAGCTGCAAGCCGGTGCGAGGCTGACCAAGGGCGCCGCGCTGTTCCCCCGGCTGGTCGAGGAGACCACCGCCTGATGGGGGACCGGACGCCGCCCGAGGTCCCCGAGCCGCTGCCGCACCCCGTTGTGGACAACCACTGCCACCTCGACCTCGGTCGTGGCGGTGACGGCGCGGCGCTCCCCGTCGCCGAGGCGGTCCGGCTCGCGGCGTCGGTCGGCGTACCCCGCATCGTGCAGATCGGCTGCGCCCTGCCCGGCGCGCGTTGGGCGGTGCAGACGGCGCAGGAGTACGACGGCGTGGTGGCCGCTGTCGGGCTGCACCCCAACGAGGCGCCGCGCCTGGCCGTGCAAGGCCGACTGGATGTGGCGCTGGAGGAGATCGACCTGCTGATCGGGAGCAGCGACCGGGTGCGCGCGGTGGGCGAGACCGGGCTCGACTACTTTCGCACCGGACCGGAGGGGATTGCTGCGCAGCAGGAGTCGTTCCGCGCCCACATCGGGCTGGCCCAGGCGCAGGACAAGGCGCTGATCATCCACGACCGGGACGCCCACGACGACGTGCTGAGGCTGCTCGACGAGGAGGAGAGTCCGGCGCGCGTCGTCATGCACTGCTTCTCCGGTGACGCCGGGTTCGCCCGGGCCTGCCTGGAGCGCGGGTTCTGGCTGTCGTTCGCCGGAACGGTGACGTTCAAGAACGCCGAACCGCTGCGTGAAGCGCTGCGCCGTACGCCGCTGGACAAGGTGCTGGTGGAGACCGATGCGCCGTATCTGACCCCGATGCCACACCGCGGACAGCCGAACGCGTCGTACCTGGTGCCGCTGACCCTCCGCTCGATGGCCCAGACCCTGGAGGTCGAGGTCGCCGACCTGTGCCGTGCGGTCGACCGCAACACCGATGCTGCGTTCGGCGGCCCGTGGCTGCCCGCCGCCTGAGTTCGGCGACCGACGTGGGCCAGGGCGCCTCCCCCGAGCCGCGACTGCTCGGTGCGGCAGCGGTGCGCTCGCTGGCCGCGGCCCACGGGATCCGCCCGGTCAAGCATCGTGGCCAGAACTTCGTCATCGACGCCAACACCGTCCGCCGGATCGTCAGACTCGCCGAGCTCACGCCGGCCGATGTCGTCGTCGAGGTCGGCCCCGGCCTGGGCTCGTTGACGCTGGGATTGCTGCCCGCGGCCTGCCGGGTCGTCGCGGTCGAGATCGACCCGGTGCTGGCGTCCGCACTGCCGGGGACCGCCGCCCGGTTCACCCCCGCGTACGCGGCCCGGCTCGAGGTGGTCGAGGCCGACGCCCTGCGCATCGAAGCGCTGCCGGGGCCACCGCCGACCGCCCTGGTCGCCAACCTGCCCTACAACGTCGCGGTACCGGTGCTGCTGCACCTCTTCGCGCGGCTGCCGTCGCTGCGCCGCACGCTGGTGATGGTCCAGGCCGAGGTCGCCGAGCGGCTGGCGGCCGCGCCCGGGAACCGGGTCTACGGAGTGCCCTCGGTCAAGGCCGCCTGGTTCGCCGACGCACGAAGGGCGGGCCGGGTCGGGCGGTCGGTCTTCTGGCCGGTCCCCAACGTCGACTCCGGGCTGGTGACGTTCGACCACCGGCCCCCGCCGTCGACCACCGTCGAGCGCGCGAGCGTGTTCGCGGTGATCGACGCGGCCTTCGGAACGCGACGCAAGACGCTGCGATCTGCATTGGCCGCGGTGGCCGGGTCCGCCGCCCTGGCCGAGAATCTCCTGCAGACGGCTGAGGTCGACCCGGGCGCGCGAGGAGAGACGCTCGGGCTCGCGGACTTCGTCCGGATCGCCGCTGCGTTGCCGAAGAGCTCGTAGGCTCGCCGCCGTGGCTCCCGTGACCGTCCGCGCGCCGGCCAAGGTCAACCTGGCACTCGCGGTCGGTGCGCCGAGCAGCGATGGGTTCCACCCGCTCGCCACCGTCTACCAAGCGGTGAGTGTGTACGACGACGTGCGTGCCGTTGCCGCTGAGCCGGGGGAGTTCAGCGTCCGGGTGACCGGTGCGGACTCGGACGACGTACCCACGGACGAGCGCAACCTGGCGGTTCGCGCGGCCCGGATGTTGGCGCAGCGCCATGACGTCAAAGGGGCCGGCGCCGCGTTGCACATCCACAAGTCGGTCCCGGTTGCCGGTGGTATGGCCGGCGGCAGCGCCGATGCGGCAGCGGCTCTGGTCGCCTGTGACGCGCTGTGGGGCGTGCAGGCGCCCCGGTCGGGGCTGCTGGAGCTCGCGGCCGAGCTGGGCAGCGATGTGCCGTTCTGCCTCGTCGGCGGCACGGCGGTCGGGTCAGGGCGTGGTGAGCAGGTCACGCCGGTACTGGGGCGCGGCAGCTACTCCTGGGTCATCGCTTACGCCGAGCGGGGCCTCCCGACTCCGCAGGTCTACGCCGAGCTGGACCGAATCCGGGCCGGCCGTGCGGTGCCGCTCCCCGTCGTACCCGGTCAGCTGATGAATGCGCTGCGCAATGGGAACGCGAGGGCGCTCGGTGACGCGCTCTGCAACGACCTGCAGGCGGCGGCGTTGGAGCTGCGCCCCGAGCTGGCGCGGATCCTCGACGTCGGGGACGCAGCCGGAGCGCTGGCCTCCCTCGTCTCGGGCTCGGGACCGACGACGTTGTTCCTCGCTCGAGACGACGAGCACGCGAGTGATGTGGCCACCGCCTTGTCGAGCGCCGGGGTGTGCCGGCTGGCGCAGCGGGTGACCGGCCCGGTGCCCGGTGCGCGCGTCATCCGCTGACCAGGCGCGGCCGCAACGCACGTGAGAGGGTCGCGGAGTCATGAGTCCTGCCGTCACCAACCTGGTCAACCTCGAACGCGTCGACAAGGCCTACGGCATCCGGCGACTGCTCGAGCAGGTCAGCCTCGGAGTCGGGTCCGGAGATCGGATCGGCGTCGTAGGGCGCAACGGAGACGGCAAGACCACGTTGTTGCGCGTGCTCGCCAAGCTGGAGGAGCCCGACGGCGGCCGGGTCACGCACACCCGTGGGCTGCAGGTGGGTTTCCTGGCGCAGAGCGATGACGTCGACCTCGACCGCACCGTGCGCGCGGTGGTGCTCGGTGCGCAGGCCGAGCACGAGTGGGCGGCCGGCGCCGGCACCCGCGAGGTCGTCGAGGTGCTGCTGGCCGGCGTCGGCCTCGACCATGCCCTCGGCGAGTTGTCCGGTGGCGAACGGCGCCGCGCCGCGCTGGCCCGTCTGCTGCTGCGCGACGACGAGCTGCTCGCGCTCGACGAGCCCACCAACCATCTCGACGTGGAGGCGGTGGACTGGCTGGCACGCCACCTCGCTGGCCGTCGCTGCGCTCTCCTCGTCGTCACCCATGACCGGTGGTTCCTCGACGCCGTGAGCACGGCGACCTGGGAGGTGCACGACGGTGCCGTCGACGCGTACGACGGTGGCTACGCGGCGTACGTGCTGGCGAGGGCCGAGCGCTCCCGGCAGCTGGGGTCGACCGAGACACGCCGGCGCAACCTGGTCCGCAAGGAGCTGGCCTGGTTGCGGCGTGGTGCGCCGGCCCGAACGACGAAACCGCGGTTCCGGGTGGACGCGGCCACCCTGTTGATCGCCGACGAGCCTCCGCCGCGTGACAGCCTGGCCCTGCAGCGCTTCGCGCTCACCCGGCTCGGCAAGGACGTCATCGACCTCGAGGACGTCTCGGTGCGTCGCGGCGGGCGTGATCTCCTCGACCGGGTGACGCTGCGGCTGGGCCCCGGCGCCCGCCTCGGGATCGTCGGGGTCAACGGTGCGGGCAAGACCACGGTGCTGCGCCTGCTGGCCGGTGAGATCCCGCCGGACGCCGGTCGGCGTCGTGCCGGCCGCACGGTCAACCTGGCGCACCTGCGTCAGGGTCTGGAGGTGGTGCCGCCGGCCGAGCGGGTGCTGGCTTCGGTCGCGCGCGTCCGCGACGTCACGAAAGTGTCGGGTGGGAACGAGCTGACGGCGAGCAGCCTGCTCGAACGGTTCGGCTTCACTGGTGACCGGCTGACGGCCCGGGTGGGTGACCTCTCCGGCGGCGAACGCCGGCGGCTGCAGGTGCTGCGGCTGCTGATGCGGGAGCCCAACGTGTTGCTGCTCGACGAGCCCACCAACGATCTCGACATCGAGACGTTGACGGTGCTGGAGGACTTCCTGGACGACTGGCCGGGGACCCTGGTGGTGGTCGCGCACGACCGGTACTTCCT
>JALZMX010000186.1 GCA_030857985.1 Actinomycetota bacterium
CGCGCTGAGCTCCGCAGCCGGAGATCTCAGCACGGAGGTGTCGCCTAGCCCGGTTTATGGCGCCCGCCTGCTAAGCGGGTTGAGGGCTGAAACCCTCTCGCGGGTTCAAATCCCGCCACCTCCGCACAACGTCATGCCCCCGGCGGCCGGTCAGCCGCCCCCGGCCGACATCACGATCACGTCCCCGTGGCCGCCGTATCCGAGCACCGACTCGCCGCACTGTGTGCCGTCGAACGTCACCATCAGGTGACCGCCGTCGGGGAGCGGCACGATCTGCGGATGCGGGATGTTGGTGACGTACGGCGCATCGCGCGTGCCCTGCAAGCGCACCCGCACGTACGGCCCGCCGTCGGGGTGCTGGACGAGGTGCGGGTCACGTAGGCCGGCCATCCCGAAGTTGCCGGCCCGCACCGGGCCGAGGCCGACGCTCCCGCCCTCGGCCTCGTTAAAGGGCCGTAGCCGAAGGCGTGGCGCGGCAACGTCGCCGGGTCACGCAGGTCGATCAAGGCCGCCACTTCGTCGCGGGCGGTGAGCAGCCGCAGCCACCCCTGCCCGGTGTCGGTCAGGCCGGTCACCTGGTTCTCGCAGACCACGAACGCGAAGCGGAACGGCGTGTTCAACTCGACCTGACTTCGCCGAACGACCTCGGGGCTCCCGGCCCGTCGTACCTCGTCCGCCTAGCCGGCACCCCCACCCCCTACCCCCAGGCGATTCGTCTGCGGCCGCTCGGGTCTTTCCCGCCGGGCCACCGCAGACGAATCGCAAGGGGGTCAGCCGAGGCGCGCCTTGAGAGCGTCCAGCTCGGTCCAGAGCATCGCCGGCAACTTGTCCCCGAACTTCTCGAACCACTCGGTGATCTGTGGGATCTCGGCCTTCCACTCGTCGGGGTCCACCGCAAGCGCCGCCGCCAAGTCCTGCGGCGTGCAGTCGAGGCCGTCGACGTCGAGCGAGTCGGCCGTCGGCACGTAGCCGATCGGCGTCTCGACCGCCGCGGCCTTTCCCTCGATGCGCTCGATGACCCACTTCAGCACGCGACTGTTCTCGCCGAAACCTGGCCACAGGAACTGACCCTCGTCGCCCCGCCGGAACCAGTTGACATAGAAGATCCGTGGCAGCTTGGCGGCGTCGTTCTCCTTGCCGACCGTGATCCAGTGGTTGAAGTAGTCACCGGCGTTGTAGCCGATGAACGGCAGCATC
The DNA here is from genome assembly GCA_030857985.1 of Actinomycetota bacterium. Classification (GTDB taxonomy): domain Bacteria; phylum Actinomycetota; class Actinomycetes; order Propionibacteriales; family Nocardioidaceae; genus JALZMX01. The sequence goes on from JALZMX010000186.1 coordinate 1,198, forward strand.
GCCATCGGGTCGCGACGTACGACGCCGACCGCACCGGTGGCGGCGGCCGTGGTCTCCGACGACAAGGTTGCGCCCATGAACGTGCCGTGCACCCAGTCGCGGGCTTCGATCACCAGCGGGATCGTCGTCTTGCGGCGACCACCGAAGAGGATGGCATCGATCGGGACGCCACGCGGGTCGTCGTACTCGGGGGCCAGGATCGGGCACTGGGTGATCGGCGTGCAGAACCGGCTGTTGGGGTGCGAGGAGACCTCGTCGCTCTCGGGCGTCCAGTCACGCCCCTTCCAGTCGGTCAGGTGCGCCGGCGGCTCCTCTGTCATGCCCTCCCACCAGATGTCACCGTCATCTGTGAACGCGACGTTGGTGAAGACCGAGTTGCCCTTGGCGACCGTGCGCATCGCGTTGGGGTTGGTGTGCCAGCCGGTGCCGGGGGCGACCCCGAAGAGACCGAACTCGGGGTTGACGGCGTAGAGGCGGCCGTCGGGACCGATGCGCATCCAGGCGATGTCGTCGCCGAGCGTCTCGACCTTCCAGCCCGCGACGGTGGGCTCGAGCATGGCGAGGTTGGTCTTGCCGCAGGCGCTGGGGAACGCGGCGGCCACGTAGTAGGCCTTCTGCTCGGGGGAGGTGAGCTTCAGGATCAACATGTGCTCGGCCAGCCAGCCCTCGTCGCGCGCCATCACCGAGGCGATCCGCAACGAGTAGCACTTCTTGCCCAGCAGGGCGTTGCCGCCATAACCGGAGCCGTAGCTCCAGATCGCCCGCTCTTCGGGGAACTGCACGATGTACTTGGTGTCGTTGCACGGCCACGGTACGTCGGCCTGGCCCGGCTCCAGCGGTGCGCCCACGGAGTGCAGGGCCGGCACGAAGCCCGAGTCGAGCTCCTCCATCCGGCGCAGCACGCTGGTCCCCATCCGCGCCATCACCCGCATCGATGCGACGACGTAGGCGGAGTCGGTGATCTCGACGCCGAACATCGGCTGGTCGGCGTCGAGATGGCCCATCACGAACGGGATGACATACATCGTGCGCCCGCGCATGCAGCCTCGATAGAGGTCCGTCATGCGTGCCTTCATCTCGTCGGGGTCCACCCAGTTGTTCGTCGGCCCGGCATCGGACTCGTCGCGCGAGCAGATGAAGGTGCGGTCCTCGACCCGCGCAACGTCGGAAGGGTCGGAGGCGCACCAGAACGAGTTCGGCTTCTTCGACGGGTCCAACCGGGTGAACGTGCCCACCTCGACGAGCGCGTTGTTGATCCGCTGCGACTCCTCCTCGGAGCCGTCGCACCAGTGGACCTCGTCCGGCCCGGTCAGCTCGGCGACCTCCTGCACCCAGGTGAGGATGCCGACGTGGCTGGTCGGTGCGGGCTGCTCGGAGGTGTCGCTTGTTGCTGACGCAGTTTCGGCGGTCATCGCTGAAGGTTCCCTCTCGCGCGTCGCGGTGCCGTCGACTGCGATCTCCGGACAGCGCCGTCGGCTTCGCGGGTGGTGGTGATCTCGACACCGTACGCCCCGGGCGCCGAGGCCGAGAAGCCGGGCCGCGTGCTGTCGCCCGGCATCGCGCCGTTCGACATCCCGGCAGCCGGTCCACC
>JALZMX010000083.1 GCA_030857985.1 Actinomycetota bacterium
GTCTTGAGGATCGTCGGTGCACCCCACCCGAGCTCGGGCGTCTCCCGGCGTCGCCGGATGACGCGCTCCATCCAGCTCAGCAGGGAATCGGGGTCCCGACGCTGCTCGGCGACGTTGCCCGCCATCGGGCCGAACCGTCCGGTGGGCAGCGGACGTCGCAAGCGGGAGGTCCGGGCCCCGGAGAAGCCGCCGTTGACCTCCTCCGTCCACTGCATCGGGGTCCGCACGCTGAGACGACCGGGGATGTCGAGGTTCTCGCCCATGCCGATCTCCTCGCCGTAGAAGAGCACCGGCGTGCCGGGAAGGCTGAACAGCAGGCTGTAGACGAGGCGCATCCGCTCCTGGTCGCCGTCGAGCATGGGCGGCAGGCGCCGACGCAGGCCGCGCGCGTACACCTGCATGTCGGGGTCGGCGCCGAAGGCGGCGAACACCTCCTGCCGCTCCTCGTCGGTGAGCTTGTCGAGGGTGAGCTCGTCGTGGTTGCGCACGAACGTCGCCCACTGGCAGTCCGGCGACACAGCCGGGCGCTCGGTCAGGGCCTTCACGAGCGGCGCCGCGTCCGTACGGGCCATCGCGAGGTAGAGGTTCTGCATGCCGATGAAGTCGAACTGCATCGTCAGCTCGTCGCCGTCCGCGCCCCCGAAGAACCTCTGCTGCTGCTCGTGCGGCAGGTTCACCTCGCCGAGCAGCACGCCGTCGCCGGTGCGGCGGCCGAGGAACGAGCGCAGGTCGCGCAGGTACTCGTGCGGGTCGGCGAACGCCTCGTCGCCGCCCTTTACTCCGGTCGTCTCCAGGAAGAACGGCACGGCGTCGACACGGAAGCCGGAGAAGCCCAACTCGAGCCAGAAGCCCATCATCTTCGCGATCTCGTCACGTACCGCCGGATTCGTGACGTTGAGGTCGGGCTGGTGCTTGTAGAAGCGGTGCAGGTAGTGCTGCTCGGTCTTCTCGTCGTACTCCCAGACGCTGGTCTCCTGGTCGGGGAAGACGACGTCGGCCTTCTTCTCCTTCGGCGGGTTGTCCCGCCAGACGTAGAAGTCGCGGTACGGGGAGGTGCGGCTGGAGCGCGCGTCCTTGAACCACGGGTGCTGGTCGGAGGTGTGGTTGACGACCAGGTCGACGATGACGCGCATGCCGCGGTCCTTCGCGGTGCGCAGCACCTCGACCAGATCACCGAGGCTGCCCAGCCGCTTGTCGACGCCGTAGAAGTCGACGATGTCGTAGCCGTCGTCCCGGTCCGGGGTCGGGTAGATGGGCATCAGCCACAGGCAGGTGACGCCGAGGTCGGCGAGGTAGTCGATCCGCTGGGCCAGGCCCTGCAGGTCGCCGATGCCGTCGGCGTCGGAGTCGAGGAAGGTCTCGACGTCTAGGCAGTAGACGACCGCGGTCTTCCACCACAGGTCGCTGGTGTCGGTGATCCTCATGCCGCCACCTTCGCCGTCACGTCGAGCTGCGGCAGCACCCGGCCGCCGAAGACCTCGAGCCACTCGCTCTGCTCCTGCCCGACGTGGTGCAGGTAGACCTCGTCGAAGCCGAGCGCCACCAGCTCCTGCAACCACGCGACGTGGCGGGCAGGATCGGACGAGATGAGAACCGGCCCCTGCATCGCCCCCGGCGGCACGTGCCGGCCTGCCTCGTCGAACAGCGCCACGTGGTCGAGGTCCCAGCACACCGGCGGCGCGAACACGTTCGTCCGCCACTGGTGGTGCGCGATCTGCAGGGCGGTCTCGTCGTCGGCGGCGTACGACAGGTGCACCTGCAGGACGAGTGAGCCGGTCCCGCCGGCACCGCGGTAGGCCTCGATCACCTCGCGCAGGGCCTGATGTGGCTGAAGGACCGTCGCGAGGCCGTCGGCCCACTCCGCCGCCCAGGCAGCGGTCTTCGGGCTGACGGCGGCGGCGATCAACGGGGGCGGCGTGTCGGGGCGCGTCCAAAGCTTGGCGCGGTCGACGGTGACGAGCCCGTCGTGGCTGACCTCCTCGCCAGCGAGCAGCGCGCGCATCACGTCGACGCACTCGCGCAGCCGTGCGTTGCGGACCTCCTTGCGGGGCCAGCCGCCCCCGGTGATGTGCTCGTTGCTGGCTTCACCGGTCCCGAGGGCCGCCCAGAAGCGGCCGGGATACATCGCGGTGAGGGTTGCGGCGGCCTGAGCCACGATGGCGGGGTGATAGCGCTGGCCGGGTGCGTTGACGACGCCGAACGGCAGGCTCGTCGCCTGCAGCGCCGCCCCCAGCCACGACCAGGCGAAGGCCGAGTGGGCCTGCCGCTCGCTCCACGGCGAGAAGTGGTCGGAGCACATAGCGGCCGTAAACCCGACCTGCTCGGCGAGCTGCACGGCCTCGAGGAGCTGCCGGGGGTGGACCTGTTCGTGCGAGGCGTGGAAGCCGAAGACGGTCATGCCCAGCAGGTGCCCACCACGGGGTATCGGGAACCGGCACGTCTGCCCACGGGCAGAGACGCGGCTCTGCTGCTCGGCCGATAGACCGTGGCGGGCGCGCGACGTCCCTCACGCCATTTAGGGATGCAAGTAGGGACGGCTCATGTCTCGAAGGCGGATCGTGCGTCAGATACGCTGCCTGCCAATGTATCTCACGGTGCGCTCGCAGGGATTCGAACCCCCAACCTCTTGATCCGTACCGCGAGCCGCCCGTGATCTTGAGTGCTGACCGGTCCGGTCACGCTCATCTGGTGCTACTTGGTCCTCCCACCCCGTCCGGCTGGTGCGCTCACGTACCGGATGGTGCTGATAGCTCCGTTAGCAATCTCGTTAGCAAGCCTGACGGCGCGCGCCGGTGTCAACCGGCCCGGTGGGCCGCCTCATCGAGCACAGCCCGGACCCACTGCGATCGGGACGCGCCCGCATCGTCAGCGGCCTTGCGTACCGCCTCGTCGAGCTCCCGGCTGATCCGCACCCGCAGCAAGGGGGACTCGCCCGACTCCGACAGCGAGGGGCGGCCCCGTCCGCGCACGCGGGCCAGCGCCTCCACGACCGCCCCGTGGACGTAGGCCTCGTCGACGACTCGGCCTTGGCTGTCGTGCAGCGCCTCGGCCTCGGGAACGTCGGCGCCGAGTCGGTACGTACTGGCCTTGCTCATCGCTTCACCTCCGCAAGTCTGTGGGCATGACGTGGATGATCACGACAGCGCGGTCGAGATCCAGCGCCACGATTTCCAACTCGATGCCGCGTCATCGAGGCCGATCCAGACCAGGCGCGCATCCGCGACGTCTGTCGCAGGCACGGCCTGGGGCTCGACGGTGGTGATCACATGCATCGCGTGGGCCTTGCCGATGCGGTGACGCCGCGCGGAGCGGAACCACCGGACGTCTCGGTCCACGACTTAGTGTGGCACAAAATATGGGGATGACGCCAGACCTGGAACGTGCAGCGAAGCGTGAC